>NZ_MUFK01000013.1:0-72294 GCF_001996085.1 Salinivibrio sp. PR5 | reverse complement strand
TTATCAAATAATGGAGTAAGATATGTCTAGTCGTCTTCGTCCCGTTGTTGTTGGGATGGTATTAGCGGGAATGCCGATAGCCTCACTTTCTGCCGCTGAGGCAGCCAACACGGAAACCATGGTGATCACCGCCTCTGGGTTTGAGCAGGTGACTGCCAAAGCACCAGCCAGTATCAGTGTGATCAGCCGAGATCAGTTAGAAGGGCGTTACTATCGTGATGTAACCGACGCATTAAAACGGGTACCAGGTGTGGTGGTGACCGGCGGTGGCGATACGACGGACATCAGTATTCGCGGCATGGCTTCAAAATACACCCTGATTTTGGTGGATGGTCGACGAACTTCAAGCCGTGAAACACGCCCTAACAGTGATGGCCCGGGTATTGAGCAGGGGTGGTTGCCACCGCTACAAGCGATTGAACGTATTGAGGTCATTCGTGGCCCTATGTCAACCCTGTATGGCTCGGATGCGATCGGGGGGGTTATCAACATTATTACGCGCCGTGGTGAACAAGATTGGCACGGTAACGTGCAGCTAAGTACCGTGATGCAAGAAAATCGCGCATCGGGCGATGAGCAAAGCGCTAACTTTTACCTATCAGGCATGTTAAGTGACAAAGTTGGATTGAAACTGACGGGTCAAAACACGCAGCGCCAAGAAGATGATATCCAGTACGGCTATGAAGATAAGTCATTACGCTCTTTATCCACCACTTTGACTTACGATCATAATGATTTGCACCGTTGGGAGCTTGACCTCGGCGTCAACGCACAAGATCGCCGTGGTCATGTCGGCCGCTCCGTACCGAGTGACGATAGCCTTTGTCGCGGCAGCTGTGAGAACAGTAATAATGAATATCGGCGTCAGTCGATAGCGGTCAGCCACAAAGGGAATTGGGACTGGGGATGGTCTGACAGCCACTTGCAATACGAACAGAGTCGGAATAAAAGCCGCGAAATGACCATCGAAAATACCGAATTTAAAACCAGCTTAGTGCGTGATTTCGAGGCACATACCCTGACGGTGGGTGGCTCTGTTGTCTATGCGAAGTTGGAAGATTTTACCTCCAACCAAGCGTCGACCAAGACCAGTATCGATAATACGCAATCAGCGATTTTTGTTGAGGACGAATGGCGCGTCTTGGAGCCGTTGAGTGTGACTTTAGGGCTTCGAGTCGATCACGATGAAAACTACGATTACCACGCCAGTCCTCGCCTGTATGGGGTTTATCAAGTTACTGATAAATGGATTGTAAAAGGTGGGGTGGCGACAGGCTTTAAGTCTCCGCAGCTTCGCGAAATTACGCCTAACTGGGCCCAGGTGAGCCGTGGCGGTAATATCTACGGTAACCCCGACCTTGACCCTGAAACATCCGTGAATACCGAGCTGAGCCTCAACTATCAAGGGGATAACGGCATCACGGGATCGATTGGTGTGTTCCACAATGACTTTAAAGACAAGATCACCCGTGTGACGTGCCCCGATACCGTATGTACTGCGGGACCAAACAAATGGGGCTCGGATCCAACTTATCGTGTCAATGTGGATGAAGCGGTTACCCAAGGGGTGGAAGCGAGTATTTTCGTGCCCATCGGTGATACCGTGGATGTAAGTGCCAGCTACACCTATACCGACTCGGAACAAAAAACCGGTGAGTATAAAGGGCAGCCACTCAATCAAATCCCGAAATCGCTAGCGCATGGTGAAGTGAACTGGCAAGCGACCGAAAAACTCAGCCCATGGGCGAGCGTGACTTACCGTGGTAAAGAAATGGATCCGGTAACAGGCCCATCATCGCGCAGCAATATCGAACCTGCGTATACCATGGTGGATGCCGGGGCGAACTACCAACTGACCGATGCCATTGAGTTGCAAGGGGCGATATACAATCTGCTGGATAAATCGCTGGACTATGACGACTACGGTTACATCAGCGATGAGCGTCGCTACTGGGTAGGGATGAATATCCACTTCTAAGGAGGCTCTTCCCTATATGACTCTTTTATCATCAGGATAGAGACAGCGATAACACTGCCGCGCCCGTTTTGGTCTATTGCCAAACGGGCGCTTTTGGATGGGGTAGGGTGATCAGTCGCGTGATTAGCCTCACATAAGACGTGCGTCTTTTACGTGCTTGAGATACACTGGGCGGCGTTGTCAAACGAGCACCGATGGACATGACACTAAGAGTCGCAATTAATGGATTTGGTCGCATAGGTCGCAGTGTATTGCGCGCCTTGTATGAAAGCGGCAAACAGGATCGCATCCAAGTGGTGGCGATCAATGAACTCGCGGAACCAGAAGCGATGGCCCACCTGCTGCAGTATGACTCCAGCCATGGGCGTTTCGGGTGGCCGGTGTCTTTCAATCAAGAACATCTGTTCGTTGCTACTGACAGCATTCGTCTCCTTCACTTATCTGAACTCCACCTTTTGCCTTGGCGCGACCTAGACGTCGATATTGTGCTCGATTGTACCGGTAAATTCGGCACGCGCGCCGATGGTGAGGCTCACATTGCCGCGGGGGCGAAAAAAGTACTGTTTTCCCATCCCGCCAGCCAAGATGTCGATCGTACGGTTATTTTTGGTGTGAATCACGAAGCACTGACCAGCGATGATCGTATCGTCTCAAACGGTTCTTGTACCACCAACTGCATTGTGCCCGTGATTAAAGCGCTTGACGAGCACTTTGGCATTGAGTCAGGCACCATTACCACGATTCACTCGTCGATGAATGATCAACAAGTGATCGATGCCTACCATACCGATCTGCGTCGCACACGTGCGGCAAGTCAGTCTATTATTCCGGTAGACACCAAATTACATGTCGGGATTGGTAGGATTTTTCCGAAATTTTCTGACAAATTTGAGGCGATCTCGGTCCGAGTACCGACGATAAACGTGACAGCGATGGATTTAAGTGTCACTGTACGTACTAAAGTGAAAGTTAATGACGTAAATCAAGCTCTGCAAACCGCATCTCGATGTACATTAGACGGTATCCTGGATTATACCGAAGCGCCCTTGGTGTCGATTGACTTCAACCATGACTCACACAGCGCCATTGTCGATGGGTCACAAACGCGGGTGAGTAACCATCAGCTGATTAAAACGCTGGTTTGGTGTGACAACGAGTGGGGTTTTGCCAACCGAATGTTGGATACCACCCTTGCCATGGCAGCGACAACGCAGTAGCCAGCAAGTGGGGGTATCGCCCTGATTAAGTCAGTTTCAATTTGCAACCTTATAGAGAGGACCTTATGTCTGTAATTAAGATGACCGACTTGGATCTTGCCGGAAAGCGTGTCTTTATCCGTGCAGACCTCAACGTGCCAGTGAAAGATGGCAAAGTCACATCTGACGCGCGTATTTTGGCGTCACTACCAACCATCAAGCACTGCCTTGCGGCAGGTGCGAAAGTGATGGTGACCTCTCACCTTGGCCGTCCTGAAGAAGGCCAGCCTGAAGACAAATTCTCGCTACAGCCTGTTGTGAACTACCTTGACAATGCATTGGATTGCAAGGTTAGCTTGGCCAAAGACTACCTGAATGGCCTTGAGCTTAATGCTGGTGAGCTGGTGGTTCTGGAAAACGTACGCTTTAACAAAGGCGAGAAAAAGAACGACGAAGCTTTATCAAAACAATACGCTGCTTTGTGTGATGTGTTTGTGATGGACGCATTTGGTACTGCACACCGTGCGCAAGCATCGACTCACGGCGTGGGTATGCATGCACCGATTGCCTGTGCAGGTCCACTTCTGGCGAACGAGCTAGATGCACTGGGTAAAGCGATGGATAACCCTGCGCGCCCAATGGTGGCGATTGTGGGTGGTTCAAAAGTATCGACCAAATTGACTGTGCTGAAATCTCTGTCAACCGTGGCGGATCAGCTCGTTGTCGGTGGCGGTATCGCCAACACCTTTATCGCTGCAGCCGGTCACAATGTAGGCAAGTCTCTGTACGAAGCAGACTTGGTCGAGACTGCAAAATCACTGATGGAAGAGTGTCATATTCCAGTGGCAACAGATGTGGCGTGTGCCAAAGCGTTTGATGAAAACGCAGACGCTGAGATCAAGCGTGTTGAAGACGTGCAAGACGATGACATGATCTTCGACCTAGGCCCAGAATCTACCCAAGCACTGGCTGACATTCTGAAAAATGCCAAAACTATCCTGTGGAATGGCCCTGTAGGCGTGTTTGAATTCAAGAACTTTGAAGCGGGCACTAAGGGTATTTCACAAGCGATTGCAGAGTCAGAAGGCTTCTCTGTCGCCGGTGGCGGTGACACCTTGGCTGCCATCGATAAGTTTGGCATCAAAGCTGACGTGTCATACATTTCCACAGGTGGCGGTGCGTTCCTCGAGTTTGTTGAGGGCAAACCACTACCAGCGGTAGAAATGCTAGAAGCACGTGCCAAAGACGCGTAATTGACGTGATAAAACGGGAGCGATGTCTCCCGTTTTCGCATTCGTTTGACTACAATAGGCCGAGTCGTAAACGATTGCACCATTTCTAGTTAAGGTGCTGTGGCACCTTCACGAAGTTTAAGCAAAGACAACCCGAGTTAATAGGACGAGAGCCATGTCTAAAGTTTTTGATTTTGTAAAACCTGGCGTTATCTGGGGCGATGACGTTCAGAAAGTATTTGAAGTCGCCAAAGAGAACAAATTTGCGCTGCCAGCAGTCAACGTGGTGAACACTGACTCTATCAACGCTGTGATGGAAGCCGCTGCGAAAGTAAAAGCACCGGTTGTTATCCAGTTCTCAAACGGTGGTGCTGGCTTCTTCCCAGGTAAAGGCCTGAAGCTAGACGGTCAAGAAGCTCAAATCAAAGGCGCAGTAGCGGGTGCAAAATATGTACACGCGATGGCTGAAGTCTATGGTGTGCCTGTGATCATGCACACTGACCACGCTGCGAAAAAATTGCTGCCATGGATTGATGGTCTGCTAGACGCTGGTGAAGCTTTCTACAAAGAACACGGTAAACCTTTGTTCTCTTCTCACATGATTGACTTGTCTGAAGAGTCACTGGAAGAGAACATGGAAATCTGTGCTGAGTACCTAGCGCGCATGGACAAAATGGGCATGACGCTGGAAATCGAACTTGGCATCACCGGTGGTGAAGAAGATGGCGTGGACAACAGCGATGTTGATACCGCCGATCTTTACACCAAGCCAGAAGAAGTTGCCTACGCGTACGAGAAACTGTCTGCAGTTAGCCACCGTTTCACCATCGCCGCTTCATTCGGTAACGTACACGGCGTGTACAAGCCAGGTAACGTGGTTCTAAAACCAACCATCCTGCGTGACTCCCAAGCTTACTGTGCAGAGAAATTTGGTCTAGCACCAAACGCGCTGAACTTTGTATTCCACGGTGGTTCTGGTTCTTCACAAGCAGAGATCGAAGAGTCTATCGGTTACGGTGTGATCAAAATGAACATCGATACCGATACCCAGTGGGCAACTTGGAACGGTATTCGTCAATACTACCAAGAGAACGAAGCCTATCTGCAAGGCCAAATCGGGAACCCGAAAGGCGACGACCAACCAAACAAAAAATTCTACGACCCACGCGTATGGCTACGTAAAGGTCAAGAATCTATGGTTGCCCGTTTGGAGCAAGCATTCTCTGACCTTAACGCGATTGACGTACTATAAGTATTGTCTCTCCGGTCATCAAAACCCGCCATTTGGCGGGTTTTTTTATATCTTCACTGGGAGCCTCAGTGAAGGTGTAGTCATAACTGTCTCAGTTTCGTTCTACAAAGCTAGACACAAGTGGGTCAAACCCTGCTAGCATAGCTTTATCATTGATGGTCCAAAAAGAGGGGCAAGGGAATGAGTGAAGAAAACGCGGTAGTAGAAGGTGCTAAGTTTGCGCAAACATGGTTTATCAACCATCAGGACCTATTGATCCAGTATGGCGTAAACATCTTGTCTGCGTTACTGATCCTAATTATCGGTAATCTGGTGGTGAAAGGCTTGGCCAATTCACTGGCTGCGGTGATGCGTAAGCGTCAAATGGATAACGCGGTGGTGGAGTTTATTCACGGCTTGGTGCGTTATCTGCTCTTTATCATTGTATTGATTGCCGCGCTCAGCCGGATTGGGGTACAAACCGCGTCCGTCATCGCGATTCTCGGTGCGGCAGGTTTGGCGGTGGGCTTGGCTTTGCAAGGGTCGTTAGCCAACTTTGCTGCTGGTGTCCTAATTGTCACCTTTAGGCCTTTTAAATCAGGCGATTACGTGGAGTTAGCCGGCGTTGCCGGTTCGGTCGAGTCGATTCAAATTTTCTCCACGGTACTGACCACGCCTGATAATAAGATGGTGGTGGTGCCTAATGGCTCGGTGATCAGTAGTCCAATCACCAACTATTCGAAACATGCGACGCGTCGTATTAATTACACCATTGGCGTGTCTTACAACGCGGATCTGAAAAAGACCAAAGCCATTTTAACGGAAGTGGTTACCAATCATCCTTTGGTATTGAAGGATCCCGCACCGACTATTGGTGTGATGACATTAGCGGACTCATCCGTGAACTTTGTGGTTCGTCCTTGGGTGAAAACCAGCGACTATTGGAGCGTGTATTATGAGCTGCTGCAGTCGATAAAAGAGTCCTTGGATGAACACAATATAGAGATCCCATTCCCGCAGATGAGCGTGCATATCAACCGAAGCGATGTGAGTGAATAACTTGTGCTTTGACGTTGGTCATCGAACGGCACCTACTAGGTGCCGTTTTCTTATCCTGCGACGAGGCGCGTGTACAAGCCTAATGCGAGTTTTATCGCGACAAAAAGCATCATACTGGCCATTAAGGTATCGAGCAGGCGGCGAATTGATGGGGTTGATAGCCAAGGAGATAAGCGCGCCGCCCCTGCGGATAAACCATAAAACCATAAGCAAGAGCCGAGTAATGCGCCTACCGTAAAGGCTACACGCTCATCAAAGGCAAACTGTCCACCAATGGCACCTAGGACGACCACCGTATCCAAATAGACATGTGGATTGAGTAGCGTCACCGCTAGCGCGCCAATAATCACGGCACGTCGACCTCGGCTCATCGTGGGCGTGTAAACGTCGTTTTCAGCAGGCTGGCGAGCACTTTGAATAAACTGCCATGCATACATACTTAAAAATGCGATACCGGCTAATGTAATGGTGTTGAGCAACACCGGATAGCTAGCCAGTAGTGCGCCTCCACCAAAAATGCCGCTTGAAATCAGTATGATATCGCATAAAAAGCAAATGGAAGCAGTGGTCATATGATGTTCACGGCTGATCCCTTGGTTAATCACGTAGGCATTCTGTGCGCCGATAGGAATAATCATGGTTAGGCTTAGCCCCAAGCCTTGGAGCGCCACAAAAAAACTACTCACAGTTTGATCCTTTTATCACGAGGTATGACTCCCACTTTAAGCAGGGATGGCTATTAAGTGAACTTAATTATATTTATGGTTAATAAGTTTAACTTATGGGGGGGTGTGAATGGACTATCGAGGCGTGGAAGCGTTAGACGCGGTGATCACCTTAGGGGGATTTGAGCGTGCCGCTGCGGCGTTGTTTATTACCCAATCGGCGGTCTCGCAGCGGATCAAACAACTGGAGCGACAAATTGCGCAACCTGTGATGGTTCGCGAGCAGCCACCTCGGCTAACACCGATTGGACAGCGTCTACTGGGTTTGTACCGGCGTGTTCAGCTTTTGGAGCAAGAGACATTGCCAGAGCTTGCTCCAGATGCGGATGGCTCCGTACTCTCGGTATCAATTGCCACCAATGCTGATAGCCTCGCGACATGGTTGCTACCGGCACTCGCCCCCTTGTTAGACGCGCAAGCGATTGATCTCAATTTGCTCGTTGAAGATGAGAGCCGCACCTTGAAACGGATGCGAAGTGGTGAGGCAATTGCAGCCATTAGCACAGACTCCACACCCATGCATGGATGTGATTGCCTGTATTTGGGTCGCATGGACTATAGCTGTGTGGCAACCCCTGCATTTTCACAGCGATATTTCTCCCAAGGGATTGATAGGGAGGCCTTAATGGCGGCACCCGCCGTCATTTTCGATGCGCATGATGATATGCATGCGGACTTTCTTGCGTCCCATTTTGCGATGCCTGCCGCAGGGTGGCGGCGTCACATTGTTCGTTCGTCTGAGGCCTTTGTCGCGATGGCGAGTAAAAGTATGGCGTATTGTTTAATCCCCCGTTTAATGGTGTTAAAGCAGCTCGAGGAGGGAACCTTGATTGATGTGATGCCGGGTAAAGTCGAGGCCCGCCATCTTTATTGGCACTATTGGGCAATGGAAAGTGGTGTGTTGTCGGAAATGACCCATGCTTGCCAACAAGCGGCACAGCGTGCATTAGTGCAATCTTAACCGGAAATTGACCAAATACAGGGAGCCTTTTGGCTCATCGAGAGTCTTACCTGAGTGTTAGTAAAATCGTGAATCCATTTAAGGAGACCGTATGCGTAAACTCAAAGCTATGGTGCTGTTGACCAGTGCACTGGTGATGGCACCTGCCGCCATGGCTAATATCGATTTTCCCCATCTTGAAATCACAGGGGTCGGTGAAGTGACAGCCAAGCCAGATATGGCGATGATCCATGTGGCCGTAGTGACAGAAAGAAAAAGCGCCAAAGCCGCCAAGCTCGCCTCGGATAAAGCGGTAGCTGAGTTTATTAACCGTTTGAATAAGCAAGGCGTTACGCGTGAACAAATAGAAAGTGCGCACATCAATTTGTCACCACGTTACCAGTATCCCAAAGATAAAGCTCCAGAATTAACGGGTTACCGCGCCGAGCGTCAAGTGACAGTGACCTTAAATGATCTCACTAATCTAAACGCGGTACTGGATGGTGCGTTAGGTGATGGCATAAACCGTATTAGCCATATTCAACTGACGAGCAGTGATTATGCCGCGTTAGAAGCGAAAGCCCGAGAGGCGGCGGTGAAAGATGCGCGAGAAAAAGCAGCCGCATTGGCCGAAAGTTTAGCGATGAAGTTAGATGGTGTATGGCAGATTCGCTATCGCTCAAGCTCGCCTCGCCCAGTCATGATGCAGGCTGAAATGCGCGGTGCTAAAGCGGATGTGGCGGCCAGTTATCAAGATGCGACGATGGAAGTGCGTGATCAAGTAGATATTATTTTTCGTCTTGACGATTAATCCTGCCTCTCTTCATTAATACAAAGGGCGCCGATGGGCGCCCTTATTGCGGCTAACTAAGCGGTGGTTACGCGGTGGGATTCACCGGCTTACCTTTTCCATCTTCTGCTTGGTCGCTTTGCGCTTGTTGGCGACGAGCAAGGCGTTGTTCCCAATAATCTGCATTCTTAATCCCTAATTTCACAGGATCAAACGTGTAGGTCTCAACCCCTTTCGCTTGTTGTTCTTCATAGTCTTTAAGCGCTTTGAGTGCCGGTTTACCAATAAAGAAAATAATGATAATACCGACAATGTTGAGCCATGCCATCAGACCGACACCGGCATCACCAAATGCCCACGCAAGGTTCGCGCTACGTACACACCCGTAGAATACCGCTGACATCAGCACGATTTTAAGCGCAAACATCATACCGGGCACTTTGAAAGTGCGGCGCAAGTATGCAACGTTGGTTTCGGCAATATAGTAGTAAGCCAAGATAGTTGTGAATGCGAAGAAGAACAGTGCAAAGGCTATAAAGGGTTTACCTAGGCCCGGCATTGCTTGCTCGATAGCCAGCTGCGTAAACTCAGGGCTGTTTGCCGCAACAGATGACGCGAGATTTTGCACAATAAAGGCGTCACCCGCACCGTGTACGTTATAGGCACCGGTAATGATGATCATAAACGCGGTGGCAGAACAAACTAACAGAGTATCGATATAGACGGAGAATGATTGCACTAAACCTTGCTGTGCCGGGTGCTCAACGTTGGCAGCGGCGGCGGCATGAGGGCCTGTTCCTTGTCCGGCCTCGTTAGAGTAGACGCCACGTTTCACACCCCAGCCAATCGCAGCACCGGCACCTGCCATCGGTGTAAAGGCATCGCCGATGATCATAGCAATGACACCAGGGATCTCGCTGATGTTCAGCAAGATGATCACGAACGCAATGATGATGTAAGCAAGCGCCATAAATGGCACAACGATTTGAGTAAAGTGGGCAATACGCTTTACACCACCAAAAATGATGAAGCCAAGTACAACGGAAATAAAGGCACCGGTGATGACTTTCGACACCTCTAGGGCGCCAAACATCGCCGTATCAACCATAGCGCCAGAACCAAAAGCGGTCTCTACTGCGTTACCAATGGCGTTAGACTGCACGCCCGGCAGCATTACACCACATGCAAGTAGGGTCGCGAATGCAAACAAGATGGCGTACCACTTTTGACCTAACGCTTTTTCAAAGTAGTAGGCCGGACCGCCGCGGAATTCGCCGTTGTCCTCTTCTTTATAAATCTGTGCGAGGGTTGACTCTGTGTACGCGGTAGCCGCACCGAGAAAGGCGACGACCCACATCCAGAATACCGCACCTGGGCCGCCAAACCCAATGGCAGCAGCAACCCCAGCGATATTACCGGTACCGACACGCCCCGAAAGTGAGACCGCGAGTGCTTGGAAGGAGGAAATCCCTTTTTTTGAGCTTTTATTGGAGAAGAGTAAGCGCCACATTTCTGAGAAGTGACGGACTTGTGCGAAACGCGTCAAAATGGAGTAGAACAGACCGGCACCCAAGCAGGTATAGATCAGCGCTGGACTCCAAATGATGCTATTTAAGAAATCGACAAACGATTGCATAGTGAGTTCCTTCTACTGTGTTTGCATCATGTTGTTTTTTTATCCACCCGCATCTTAAACTGATTCGGTGCTCAATTGTTAATATTTTGTGTCATTTGGTTTTTTGATGTGTGAATCTGATCGTTTTGTGTTCAGAAAAATAGGCGGGATAACAAAACAAAAGGAGGCCTTATGCGGCCTCCTTCATATAAGCGATGGACAATCAAGCTGTCGCAGCAGGCAAGGGCTGTCTAGCTCTTTTTACGCTTTTTCGGCTTTTTAGCAGAAACGGCTTTTTTACCGGTTTGCTTCTTCTTTTTCTTCTTATGCTCTGCTTTTTTATGTTTTGGTTTCAGGCCATCAATGGTTCGCTCTTTAACATCTTCATCCATGTAACGCGAAATACGTTCCATCATCGGCTGATCATGGGCTTCTACCAATGACAAGGCTGAGCCTTTTTTACCTGCGCGTGCGGTGCGACCAATGCGGTGTAAGTAGACATCTGCGGTACGCGGTAAGTCGTAGTTAATCACGTGGGTAATATCTGGCACATCAATACCGCGTGCGGCGACATCGGTGGCCAGTAAGACGTTCACTTTACCTTCACTAAACCGGCTAATTGCATTGTTGCGTTTGGCTTGCTGCATTTCACCTTGGATCCACGCACAATCCAGTTGTTGTGACTGCATGTAATCACGCAGATCGGCTAAACGCTCGCGTGTTTTGACAAACACAATGGCGCGCTCGGCTTGCTCGGTAAGAATATGTTTCAGCAAGGCGCGTTTATGCGCGAGATCGTCACAGCGGTGATACCACTGGGTGATTTTTTTACGCTCCCGGCGGGGTGGCTCCACATTGATAAGCTCAGGGTCGGTCAACAAGCTTTCGGTAAATCCAGTGACGCCGCGACCTTCAAGTGTGGCGGAAAACAACATAGTTTGACTGCGACGCTGACATTCATCAGAGAGACGGTTTACCGCACTGGCAAATCCCATATCGAGCATGCGGTCGGCTTCATCTAACACCAAACACTCGATGGCGCGACAGTCGAAGCGTTCTGCCTCAATGTACTCCATGAGTCGCCCCGGTGTGGCGACAACGATATCCTGTGTTTTGCCTAACTGTTCTGCATGATCTTGATAAGAAATACCACCGGTGATGGTGAAAATCTTGAGTTCTGTGTTGACAGCCAAAGCTCGGGCTTCGTCAGCGACCTGAATCGCGAGCTCCCGGGTTGGGGTCAAAATCAGCACGCGCGCCGGTCCAGGCTTTTGGCGAGGAAAGTCGAGCAAGTGCTGTAGCATAGGCAACAAGAAGGCGGCGGTTTTGCCTGTACCTGTTGGCGCAGAGGCTAAAATGTCGCGTCCATCCATCCCGTGGGGGATAACCTCGGATTGGATAAGCGTTGGACGTTGATAGCCCATATCGTCGAGGGCACTGAGCAATTCAGGATCGAGCTCAAGTTCGGCAAAGCTTCGCACAGGGTTTTTCTCCAAGGACAGTTAAGAGCGGCATTATATACGTAAATCGCGTCGATATGCAGAGTATCAGTAAATAGATCATACCGAGTGACCACCAGAAAGGTGTGTACTGATTAGGGCAATTTTAGGTAAAAATCGCGCGTTAATGCAGCAAACGCGGGGGTAAAGTGGTTATGGTCATCACGTAACACCAGCGTATCAGAGATCAATGGATGCGTCGTGGGGCTGAGTGTAAAAAGTAATCGTGATGCGGGTTTGCTAGGGGTCGGGTAAACGTACACCTGACGATGGAGGTGCAGGCCATATTGTGTCGCATCGGCAATCAATCGCTCGCCTTCGGTAACCGGCAAGATAAGATCGGCGCATCCGCTTGGGGTTAATCGCGCAACGAGCACGTGAAGCAGCGCCTCATGCGTCAATGTGTGTGCATGCCTAGCCGTGGCGCGTTTGGCATCACGTGCGGTTTGTCCGCTGGTAAAATAGGGAGGGTTACATACGATATGCTCAAAGCGTGTGCTCGTGTGCCACTGTGTAATGTCGCCTTGTCGTAGCTGAATTTGCGCTGAAAAGGGGGAGGCATGCACATTTTGGGTTGCACAGGCATAAGCGGCGGGATCGTACTCGATGGCGGTGAGCGATAAATGTTGAAAACGCTGCGCAAGCATCAAGCTTAGGAGGCCGGTTCCTGTGCCAATATCGAGACTACTTTTCGCTTGTTTGGGATCAGCCCAAGCGCCCAGCAATACCCCATCGGTACTGACTTTCATTCCACAGTTGTCTTGGGTCACGCTAAATTGTTTGAATCGAAACTCGCTCACTAGGTTGCCTTCTCCGCTTGATGCATCCTGCCCCAAGAGCAGTGTTTTTTACTGTTATGTAATCAGTATGTTACTGGTGGGGTCTGTTAAAAAATATCGCTTTTAACATCACAGCCAGTTTATTGAGCTAACTGTTACTTTTAAAACAGAAGATCACAAGGTTTTGCTGTCATGGCTTTACTGTGATGATGATCTTGTTCATTATTCTAAATTCTGCCCGTTGTATGAAACAAAATATTATAAATCTAGGTTTCAGCTGGGCGAATCATTACTCATTGCAAACACCATCTAAAGCTGTAGGAATTAATCGTGACTAAGCGTTTAAAATTAGTTGATATTTTAGCGTTAGGTTTTATGACCTTCGCCTTTTTCTTAGGCGCAGGGAATATCATCTTCCCGCCTCAAGCTGGCATGTTAGCCGGTGAACACTTCACATCCGCCATGACGGGCTTTTTGATCACGGCTGTTGGTCTCCCGCTGGTTGGTATCATTGCGGTTGCCATCGCTGGTGGCGGCTGGAAAGGCCTGACGCGTGATTTACCCTCGGGACTCGCCACTTTAATGGCGGTGCTGATTTTTATCATTATCGGTCCTGCTTTTGCTGCGCCTCGTGCCGGGCTCGTTGCTTACGAAATTGGCTTTAAACCCTTTTTGCTCGAGCCAGGTCAAGTTGAACTGACAGCTTTCTCCATCGTCTTTTTTGCCGTTGCTATGTTTTTCTCACTCTCTCAGGGCAAATTGATTGACTCGATTGGTAAGCTACTGACTCCGCTGCTATTCGCGGCGTTGGCAACTCTTGCGATTGCTGTGATTGTCAATCCTCAGGGTGACGTGGCAGCGGCGCAAGGCGCCTATGTGAACAATGCGTTGACTACAGGTTTCCTCGAAGGTTACAACACCATGGATACCTTTGCGGCACTGATGTTCGGTATGCTGATTGTCGATGTGATTCGCAAAAAAGGCATCGAAGACAATAAAACGACCTGTATGTATCTGATTTATGCAGGCGTGATTGCAGCAGCCGGCTTGGCGTTTGTTTACATTTCTCTGTTTTATTTGGGATCGACTGCCAGTGAAGTGGCCGCTGGGACGCAAAATGGTGGCGAAATCATGGCCGCCTACGTTAATGCGTTGTTTGGTCCTGTAGGGCAAATGATTTTGGCGGCGATTATTGGCCTGGCCTGTCTCACCACAGTAATTGGCTTGGTAAGCGCCTGTGCCGATTACTTTAGCACTTTGACCAGTTGGACTTATCGCCGCTGGGTAGTTGTGGTGTCTTTAGTGTGTGCAGTTGTTGCAAACGTGGGCCTTAAACAACTGATCGCGATCTCAGTGCCGGTATTGTTTGCCTTGTATCCGGTTGCAATTGCCCTGATCGGTTTAACCTTTATCCGTCGCTGGTTGCCAAACCCAGCATTGGGTTATCGTGTCGTACTTGGCGTAGCTTTGCTGTTTAGCCTGCTCGATGCGGTGAAAGTGATGGGTGTGGATATGAGCGCCTTTAACTTCTTGCCATTGTTCGATGTTGGCATGGCATGGTTGCTCCCGACCGTGGCGGCCATGATTGTGGCGAAATGGCTTGGGACAAGTTCGGACAAGTTCGCGCAAGCGTAACGATCTTACCCAATAAAAAAACCGCGCTCAGGCGCGGTTTTTTTCTATCAACAGGCGAGGTATCAGGCCTGTTCGAGTAACGCTTGGTATTCAACCAAAACTTGCTCGCACCAGGTGTGAATCCGTTCGTCGCTTAGGTCGTACTCACTGTCTTCGTCTAGGGCCAAGCCAACAAACTGTTTTCCGTCGTCTGTCACAGCTTTAGACGCATCAAAGCGGTAGCCTTCGGTGGGCCAATAGCCAATAAATTGCGCACCACTGCCTTGCAGCTGCTGGTGGAGCATGCCCATGGCATCAAGATACCATTCGGCATAGCCTTCTTGGTCGCCAAGGCCAAATAATGCAATTACTTTGCCTTGCAGTTGCAGACTATCAATGTCTTGCCAAACGGCTTCCCAATCTTCTTGCAGCTCACCGAAGTCCCAAGTTGAAATGCCGAGAAGTAGCAAGTCATACTCTGCCATTTTGGCCAGCGGCGTTTCTTTGACGTTGTGCAACTCAACCAAATCGTCGCCGATAAAGTCACGGATTTTTTCCGCTGCCATTTCGGTATAACAGGTGGTTGAGCCATAAAACAGACCGATTCTCATAGTTTGACTCATTTGGTTTGATTACCTGCAGTTTACCTGCTGGTGGGTAATTTGATCCAGCAAGCGGCGCCGACATTTTGTATAATGACCCGCGCTAAGTCGCGTGTGGCGCCGTTATTATTCGAGTTTTCCCCAATAAGCAGGCTGAATGTGAACAAGAATGTTGAATTAATCGAGCAGTTCCTCGATGCCATGTGGATGGAGCGGGGGCTATCGGAAAACACCCTCGGCTCTTATCGGAATGACTTGCTTAAGCTCTGCCACTGGCTTGATAGTCGTGCATTGCTGTCGGTGAGTAAACAGGACTTGCAGGATTATCAGTACTGGTTGCACGAGCAAGCCTATCAGCCCAGCAGCCGAGCCCGTATGGTGTCGGCACTGCGTCGTTTGTTCCAGTATCTATACCGTCAAAAGCTGCGTCCGGATGATCCGAGTGCCACCTTAATTAGCCCTAAACAACCGAAACGCTTGCCGAAAGATCTCAGTGAAGAGCAAATTGACGCATTACTCGATGCGCCCAATACCGACGATCCGCTGGAGCTGCGCGATAAAGCCATGCTTGAGTTGCTTTACGCCACGGGGTTGCGTGTCACTGAGCTGGTGGGCTTGACTACTGAAAATGTGAGTTTACGGCAAGGTGTGGTCCGTGTGGTCGGTAAAGGCGACAAGGAGCGCTTGGTGCCGATGGGAGAAACTGCGGTAGATTGGTTGGAGCATTATTTGGCACACAGCCGGCCTGTGCTGCTTGGCGAAACCAGTACCGATGTTTTTTTCCCCAGCAAACGGGCGCGACAGATGACACGCCAAACGTTTTGGCATCGTATTAAGTATTACGCTCAGCTGGCAGGGATTGATAGCGACGCGCTCTCCCCGCATGTGTTACGCCACGCGTTTGCCACCCATTTGCTCAATCACGGTGCTGATTTGCGTGTGGTACAAATGTTACTTGGCCATAGCGACCTCTCGACGACCCAAATCTATACCCATGTTGCGACTGAACGCTTGAAACAGCTGCATCAAACTCATCATCCACGCGGCTAACCCTGATTGGTGATTATGATAGAGATAAAACGACGAATGCCGACGGTCACGCCGGCCTTTAGTGATGATATTCCCCCTTTGCTACAACGCTTGTATGCCAACCGAGGATTGCGCAAAGACAGTGAGTTAAACCGCAGTGTGGCAGGCTTACATCAATACCAAGCGTTAACCGGTATCGAAGGCGCTGTCGCACTGCTATCGGAGGCGATCGCAACCCACAAGTCGATTCTGATTGTGGGAGACTTTGACGCTGATGGCGCGACCTCGTCGGCGCTCTCGGTGAAGGCGCTTCGCATGATGGGCGCAACGCGGGTCGATTATTTAGTGCCAAACCGTTTTGACGATGGTTATGGACTGAGTCCTGACGTCGTCGATCAAGCGGCCGAGCGTGATGCTGATCTCATCATGACCGTTGATAATGGTGTGTCATCGTTGGCCGGAGTCGCGCATGCCAAAGCGCTAGGCATGCAAGTGGTGGTGACCGATCACCACCTACCCGGAGAGCAGCTGCCTGACGCAGATGCGATGGTAAACCCTAATCTAAATGACTGTGGCTTTCCGTCCAAAGCCCTTGCCGGTGTTGGGGTGGCATTTTATTTGATGTTGGCATTGCGGGCCCATTTGCGTGAACAAGGTTGGTTTGAGCAACAAGGCATTGCGATACCGAACTTGGCGGAACTGCTTGATTTGGTTGCATTGGGAACCGTAGCTGACGTGGTGGCATTGGATGCCAACAACCGTATCTTGGTGCACCAAGGCTTACAGCGCATTCGTGCAGGGCGATGTTGCCCCGGTATTCAGGCACTGATCGAAGTCGCTAACCGAAACATGGCGACCTTGGTGGCCAGCGACTTTGGATTTGCTTTAGGCCCAAGGATCAACGCGGCGGGGCGACTGGATGATATGTCGTTTGGGGTGGAGCTATTACTGAGCAACAATATCCACGCCGCGCGACGCATGGCCTCTGAGTTGGACGCACTTAACCAAACCCGCAAAGAAATTGAAGCTGGGATGAAGCAAGAAGCGGTGGCATGGTGTGAACGCTTGATTGCAGAAAAAAGCGAACAAGACTTACCCGTTGGCCTCGCACTCTTTCAACGAGATTGGCATCAAGGCGTGATTGGTATTTTAGCCTCGCGTCTGAAAGAGCAGTTTCATCGTCCCGTGATCGCTTTTGCCGATGGGGGCGATGGCACCATTAAAGGCTCGGCGCGTTCGATTCCAGGATTGCACATGCGCGATACGCTGGATCGGATCGATACTCAGCATCCCGGCTTGATCAAAAAGTTTGGCGGGCATGCCATGGCGGCAGGGCTGACTATCGATGAGAGTGAATTTGAGCGTTTTGCCCGTCTGTTTGATACGCAAGTCCGTGAGGCAGTCAGCGAGGATGATCTCAAAGGCGTACTACTCAGTGATGGGGAACTGTCGAGTCGTGACTTGAGCATCGAAACCGCGGAGCTTATCCAAGCGGGGGGACCTTGGGGACAAGGATTTCCGGAGCCGCAATTTGATGGCACGTTTAAGGTGTTACAGCAAAAGCTGGTTGGCAGTAAGCATCTGAAATTAATGGTGGAGCATCCAGACGGTGGTGCCATGATTGATGCAATTGCGTTTAATATCGATGTGCGCCGTTGGCCGGACCCGAGTGTGAAGCAGATGCGGTTAGTCTACCGGCTGGATATTAACGAGTTTCGTGGTAATCGCAGTGCGCAATTGATTGTTTCTCATCTGGAGAGTGCTTAATTGTGCGGCTTTTTCCGTCATGCCCTGTTTATTGACCCCACAATTCGCTAAAATTCGGCGGTTAAATTTCCGCAAATGAAGATGCTTGACCATGTTTGAGATCAATCCAATCAAAAACCGCCTCGCGGACATCGCTGAACGCACCGATGTTCTTCGGGGGTATCTTTGACTACGATGCCAAGAAAGAGCGTCTAGAAGAAGTTAATGCCGAATTAGAACAGCCAGACGTCTGGAACGAACCTGAGCGCGCACAAGCACTGGGCAAAGAGCGTGCCTCGTTGGAAGCTGTGGTTGAAACCATTGACCAACTCACCCAAGGTGGTGAGGATGTTAACGAGCTTTTGATGCTCGCCGTTGAAGAAGACGATCAAGAAACCTTTGATGAAGTCGAGCCAGAGCTTGCCGACTTAGAAGCCAAACTTGAGAAGCTGGAATTTCGCCGTATGTTCGCCGGTGAACACGATGCGTCAGATTGCTATATCGATCTGCAAGCCGGTTCCGGCGGCACAGAAGCGCAAGATTGGACCAACATGATGTTACGCATGTACTTGCGTTGGGCCGATGCGAAAGGCTTTAAAGCAGAAGTCATTGAAGTATCTGAAGGTGAAGTCGCCGGCTTAAAGTCTGCCACCGTGCGGATTACAGGTGAATACGCCTACGGTTGGTTACGTACCGAAACCGGGGTGCATCGTTTGGTTCGTAAGTCACCATTTGATTCGGGTGGTCGCCGCCATACCTCGTTTGCGTCTGCGTTCGTATACCCTGAAATTGATGATGATATTGCCATCGACATCAATCCTGCCGATCTGCGTATTGATGTGTATCGCGCGTCTGGCGCAGGTGGTCAGCACGTTAACACCACAGAATCTGCGGTTCGTATTACCCACGTGCCGACCAATACGGTGGTGCAGTGCCAGAACGACCGTTCGCAGCATAAAAACAAAGACCAAGCGATGAAGCAGCTTCGCGCCAAACTGTTTGAGCTTGAGTTGCAAAAGCAAAACGCGGAAAAACAAGCCAACGAAGACGCGAAGTCAGATATCGGCTGGGGAAGCCAGATCCGTTCCTACGTGCTGGATGACTCACGCATCAAGGACTTGCGCACCGGGGTTGAAAACCGCAATACACAGGCCGTACTTGACGGCGATTTGGATAAATTTATTGAAGCCAGCCTCAAATCTGGCCTGTAATCACGACTTTGAGTAAAGGGTTTTCTATGACTGACCAGTTACAAGACGAAAATAAGCTGATAGCCGAGCGTCGCGCCAAACTGAATCACATCCGTGAAAACTGCAAGGCGAACGGTCATCCGAATGATTTCCGTCGCGAGCACCTTGCTGCGGACCTACAAGCTGAATTTGGCGAAAAAGAAAAAGCTGAGCTAGAAGCGCTCGATCATAAAGTGACCATCGCAGGCCGTATCATGGCAAAGCGTGGTCCTTTCTTGGTGGTACAAGACGTCTCGGGCCGTATTCAAGCCTATGCCTCTAAAGACGTTCAAAAGGCACTGAAAGCCGAATACCACGGCTTAGATATCGGTGACATCATCGGTGTACACGGTGCGCTGCACAAATCCGGCAAAGGCGATCTGTATGTCAATATGGAACGCTACCAGTTGCTGACCAAGGCTTTGCGTCCATTGCCTGAAAAATTCCATGGCTTGGCGGATCAAGAGCTGCGCTATCGTCAGCGCTATGTCGACTTGATCGTCAACGAAGAATCGCGTCAGGCGTTCCAAATCCGTTCCAGTGTAGTGACTGCCATCCGTAACTACATGGTAGAAAAACACTTTATGGAAGTAGAAACCCCGATGATGCATGTCATCCCTGGGGGCGCGACTGCACGTCCATTTATCACTCACCACAATGCGCTAGATATTGATATGTACTTGCGTGTGGCGCCAGAGCTTTATCTTAAGCGTTTGGTCGTGGGTGGTTTTGAGCGTGTGTTCGAGATTAACCGCAACTTCCGTAACGAAGGCTTGTCGCCTCGTCATAACCCAGAATTCACCATGATGGAATTCTATATGGCGTACGCGGATTACAATGATCTGATGGACTTGACCGAAGACATGCTATCGCGTGTTGCTCTCGAGGTTCTGGGGCAATCTGTGATGCCATACGGCGAGCATGAAATTAACTTTGCCGGTCCATACCCACGCATGACCATGCTGGATGCGATTAAGCAATACAACCCCGATCATGCTGAGATCCAAGCATTGACCTACGAGAATGCGCAAGACCGTGATCATCTCGCGGCGATTGCCAAATCACTGAAAATCAGTGTGGAGTCATTCTGGACTGCCGGTCAGCTGATGGAAGAAATCTTTGGTGAAACCGCCGAGCCTCAGTTGATTCAGCCAACCTTTATCACTGAGTATCCGGCAGATATTTCACCACTAGCACGTCGCAACGATGACAACCCGTTTGTAACCGATCGCTTTGAGTTCTTTGTCGGTGGTCGTGAAGTGGCGAACGGTTTCTCGGAGCTGAATGACGCGGAAGATCAAGACGCGCGCTTTAAAGCCCAAGTGGAAGCGAAAGACGCGGGCGACGATGAAGCCATGTATTATGATGCAGACTACATCAACGCGCTTGAGCATGGTTTGCCGCCAACGGCAGGACAAGGGATTGGTATTGATCGCTTGGTAATGCTGTTTACCAACACGCATACCATCCGTGACGTTATTCTATTCCCAGCGATGCGCCCACAACAAAACGGCTAAATCGTCAGGTTTGATCAAAAAGCGGCTTTCGAGCCGCTTTTTTTCTATCAGCGGCATCATGCCCGCGCTAAAAGCTTTATTTTATTCTGCTTTTTGCGACGAGTGACTAAAATTATACGTATTCTGACCTACTCAATGTCTCTTTATTGAGACAGAATCAGGACTGAGCCTCCTTATAATGGGGCTTTGGTTCTTCCGCAGTATCACAGACTGGATGTAAGGCAGAGGTTATGGGATTACACACAGGGAGTGAAACAAACTTGAGCTCATTGGTGGTCGTCGGGGGCCCGTATGAGCCTTGGATAGCAACCCTGGAACAAGCAGGCTGGCGGTGTCATCGTTGTTACGACTTGCGCGCAGCGCAATCTTTGTTGCAAGACATTGGCCCCTGTATTGGTATTGTTGACTTAAGCCACGATGATTTTAGCCTCAATGGCGTCGCGTCTATGGTTAACCGTAACAAGCAAGTGCGTTGGTTGGCCTTGGTGCGCGAAGAGCAATTGGGGAATGAAGCAATCTGCCAGTTTATTGTCAGCTTTTGCATTGATTACTTCACCTCGCCAGTGCCGAACTCACAGTTGATGAGCACCATTGGTCACCAATTGGGTATGCTGCGTTTGGAGCGTCAGGTGTGGCCCCATTTGGGCGATCACAGTGATATGGGCTTGGAAGGCAAAAGCCCTGCAATGAAAAAGCTGCGCGATCAGGTGCGACGTGTCGCGCCAACCGATGTGTCTGTATTGGTGGCCGGTGAGAGTGGGACAGGTAAAGAGCTGGTCGCACTGGCTATTCATAATGCATCTACCCGCGCCAAAGGCCCGTTTGAGTCGATTAAATGCTCGGCATTGGCCGACGAGCAAATGCAGCAAGAATTATTGGGTGATGACGAGACGCCCGGAAAAATACGCCAATGCCATCAAGGCACCTTATTTTTTGATGAAATCGGTGACTTACCGCTGCACTTACAAAGCCATTTATTGCATTTATTGCAAGAGGGGATGCTCGACATCAGTCATGACAAATACAATCGTGATTTGGATGTGCGTGTTATCGCCTCAACCCATATGGATTTAGAGAAACGGGTCGCTGAAGGATTGTTCCGCGAAGATCTGTATTATCGGCTGAATGTGTTGCGTATTAACATGCCGTCGTTGAAAGATAGACAAGCTGATGTCATCGACTTAGCCGACTATTTTCTGCTCAAGTTTGCCCGTCAATATAATACCCAAGCGCGAACGTTTTCAGATGAAGCCAAGAGTGTATTAAGCGCCTATTCATGGCCGGGGAACGTGCGGGAGTTGATCAATCAAGTCAAACGGGCCGTGCTTCTTGCCGATCACTTGGTCATCGAAGCGGAACATCTCGATTTACCTCGCCAAGGGGACTACAAACAAAGTCTGCGCAAAATACGCGAAGAGTCAGAGCGCGATGCATTGATTGCGGTACTCGAGTCGAACAAAGGGCAGGTGTCGGCAGCGGCGAGAGAGTTGGGCGTGTCGCGAGCTACCATGTATCGCTTGCTCAACAAACATAACTTGATCCCCACCCCTCGCACATTTCGTCAATAAAGAGATTGGGTTGGGCTGCTTCCGTGCAGCCTGACCATTACGCTTGGGGCGAATGGGAAGGGATCGGAAAGATTTGATCATAGACCCAGTTATAAACAAAGGCGTAAAACAAGTAGAACACAACCATACCTAAATCCATCACCACGGCTTGCCAAAGGGTCATCGAGAGCCACCACATAATAAACGGAATGGTGACCACCAAAAGCCCAGCTTCAAACAGCACGGCGTGCAGGATTCGGATTGGTAGGGTTTTGAGGACACTGCCTCGCATCGCGAGCATGGCTCTATCAAACAGGATGTTATACACATAGTTCCAACCCGTCGCGATCACAGAAAACAGCACGCCCATCACCCCCAAGTGGCCGATATCAGCCCCCAATATCAAATTGAGCCCGAATACCACTAGAATTAGGCCTATTAATTCAAAGCCAATGGCATGGCGCCAGCGGTCGGCTTTTGTTCGCATTACAACCTCACACAACCCAATCAATTTACGTTATTCGCGATCGATAGTGGCGACGCTAGGGAGAAGACACCGTTTCGTCCACTATCGAGCTTCTGAGCTATTGTATAGATAAAATCGATGTATCTAAGTTATTAACTATCGTATAAATAGATAGATGATAATTCTCGGGAGAGCTTGATGGCGTTTTCATTGGATCAATTAGCCGCGTTTGTGACGACAGCACAGACTGGCTCATTTTCTGCGGCGGCGAGAAAGCTGGGTAAAGCACAATCTGTGGTCAGCACCGCGGTCGCGAATCTCGAGATTGATTGGGCGGTGACGTTATTCGACCGTCAAGGGCGCTACCCGGTGCTGACAGAGCAAGGTGAGGCACTGCTGGGTAAAGCGAAACGAATTTTAACCGAAATGCAGCGTCTTCAAGCCAGCGCAGATGCGTTTGCAACCGGTGTCGAAACCCGCCTCACCATTGCTGCAGAGTCTGCCGCGATCTCGCCCAGTATTGCTGCGCGTCTGGCGGCGTTTGAACAGCAGTTTCCACAGGTCGAAATTGAAATTCTCACCGCCGCTTATGTGGATGTGATTAGCTTACTTGAGCAAGGGCGCGCGCAATTAGGGCTGCTGGTGCAGGAGCAACAGCTGCCGACCGCCTTTGAATTTTATAACCTTGAGATGATGCGCATGTGCGCGGTTTGCAGTGCTCAACATCCACTCGCGCGGTTAACGCACTTTGATTGGCCTGAAATTGTGAAGCATCGCCAAATTGTGGTGGCCGGACGAGATAGGCACGCGGCGCCGCGTTGGCAATATGCAGACAGCGCATGGCGAACAGAAAACTTGAGTGTGGCATTGCGTTTGGTTGAGGCGGGGATTGGTTGGGCGGAGCTACCCTTCTCATTGGTGGAAACGGCAGTTCAACAAGGTGAGTTAGTGATTTTGCCTTCCGATCTTGCACAAGATAGCTGGGAACTTTTTGTCGATTTGGTTTGGTTGCCTCAGCAGGCTATGGGGATAGCCCTACAAGCGTTGCGCCAACAGCTTATTGCCTCAAAGGTCAACTTATCGCCCGTTCAATGAGTTTAAGGCTCGAAGGGGATGAAAGCGACAGCTGATGCTGAGATAGGAACAGAATAATTATCTATTTATGTCACAGCTTTGTTAACCAGAGCAGTGCAAATACAAGGTTGCTAAAAACGACAGCAGAGTATTGCGTTAAATTTGCACAATATTCGAATAAGTTATTGAATATAATGACGTGATATTGAACAATAAACCCTCAAGTCACGCAGATTCATGTGTATTTAGGAGGCAACATGACATACATACCGAGCCAAAAACAGGGTGTCATCTTTGCCTCAGCGATGGGTCGTGCCAATCATTGCGCACGAGATACCCGCTTATACATCTGACTCTGCGACCAATTGTAACTGGCCGCGGGCATAATGCGGCCAGATTTCAGTACCTCTACGTATTGTGCCTGTGGCCTCCTTTAACCAACAAGGAGAGCCAACATGACTCAACTATCTTTATACCCATTAGCGCAAGTTGTTGTTCGTATCGATACACTTCGTCGGCGTCGTACCAACGCGAACCGCTATCGAATTGCCAATGTTGCATTGAACCGTCGTTTGCAGCGTGATATTGGTATCACCGCCGACTTTCAAGATGGGTTGCCTGTGAGTACACATTTCGCGGCAAAACGCTATCTTGTGACATGGCGACGACGATGGCGGTGGCTGTAATGGGTCCCAGAAAGCGGCGTTTGCGTGCAAACGCCGCCCTATCTAATCATCCTCTCCGCGGCAGCCTATAAGGCTGCCGTTTCTGGTTTAAGGGCATGGGTTTGGATAGCGAGTAGCGATATCGTCAATCCCCGCGAGGACGTCTTCACTGAGGGTAATATCGAGGCTGTCGATATTGCTTTCTAGCTGTTTTAGGGTGGTTGCGCCAATAATATTGGAGGCAACGAAAGGGCGAGAGTTGACAAAGGCGAGCGCCATTTGCGCCGGATCTAAGCCGTGCGCTCGGGCTAACTCAACGTATTCCTGCGTCGCTTTTTGTCCCGCCTCAGTAAAATAGCGGGAAAAACGCTGATGTAAGGTACAACGCGCACCAGAGGGACGCGCGCCGCCCAAATACTTCCCGCTGAGTGCCCCGAAGGCAAGGGGGGAGTAGGCAAGTAGCTCGACGCCTTCGTGATGACTGATTTCAGACAGGCCGACTTCAAAGCTACGGTTAAGTAAATTATAGGGATTTTGGATCGATACAATCCGCGTCAGGCTGTGTTTCTCGGCTAAGTGCAAATAGCTCATCACGCCCCAAGGCGTTTCATTGGACACCCCGACGTAGCGAATTTTACCGGCTTTCACCAGATCATTTAACGCATCCAGGGTATCTAGCAAGGTGACGCCGGAGTGCTCGTCTTGATACGGATAGTTCAATTTGCCAAAACAGTTATTGTGACGCTGTGGCCAGTGCACCTGATACAAATCGATGTAATCAGTTTTTAAGCGCGATAAGCTGTCTTCAACCGCTTGATGAATATGACGACGATTGAGGGACATATCCTCACGGATGTAAGGAACATTGCGTGGGCCTGCGACCTTAGTCGCTAAAATCACACGATCACGTTTCCCCGACTTTTCTAACCAGCTACCTATATACGCCTCAGTTCGGCCTTGCGTGGCTTGGCTGGGCGGAACCGGATACATTTCGGCGGTATCGATAAAATTAACGCCGCGCTCGAAGGCAAAATCCAATTGCGCATGAGCATCGGCTTCGGTGTTTTGCTCACCGAAGGTCATGGTGCCCAAGCACACTTTACTGACATCTAAGGTGGAATGGGGCAGGCGGTGGTATTGCATCCTGTCTCCTTGTCTGCAATCGACCTATGGCATTCCATAGTAGAGAATTTTATTGCTAAGCAAAAGCATTGTGTGCCTTGCTTGACAGTTTCTCAGATCCTGCTCTTAACTGATAAAGATCATAATGAGGAGAGCATCATGAACTATGGACAACTTAAGGCATGGATGCGCGCCGACCCGCGCTCTTGCCCCCAGTGTTATGTGATGGCCCACGCCGGTGGTGCGAAATATTCCGTTGAAGTGGAGGTGAAACACCACCTCGAACCTTTGCGTGACGATGCTACTGGTGAAGTGATGCAGTTTGATAATGTGGGTCAAGTGGGAGACCGCTTAAAGGCGCTGGGGATTGAACAAGGTGTGTTGCGCTTGTTCGACCCCTACGACGAGTTTGCCACCGGTGATCAACCGCCCTGCAAAGAGGATATGCCGATACGCTTTTAAGCCGTTCGGTCAGATGACGAAAAATCGGCTTAGAATATGATGGGTGAACTGGGTGCGCAGATAAAAGCCACGCGGTAGGGTTTTGATCGGTTCGCCCTTTGCCCCAAACGCATCGGTAAGTGCATGGCTGTTAGCGGCTTTAGGGCGCAGCTGTAAATACTGGCCGTGACGCGCGGTAATATCATTCACCCGTCCTAAGGCAATCAAATCCATCAGCTCTTCCCAATCGGCACGCAGCTGCGCGTCTTCTTCTCGACTGGGTGACCAAAGCAGGGGAGTGCCAATGCGTCGCTCTGCGAGTGGGATGGTGCGTTCTCCTTCAACGGGAACCCAAAGGACACGGGAGAGTTTGTGTCGAACATGGCTGTGCTCCCACTGTACACCACTAATACCCGTCAAAGGCGCAACACATACAAAGGTGGTTTCGAGTGGTTTGCCATGCGCGTTTACGGGGATCGTTTTTAGCTCAATCCCTAAATGAGCAAAGTCTTGCTCGGGTTTACTTCCTGCCGTCGCGCCCAAGCAGGTTTCTAGCAACATGCCTACCCAGCCTTTTTCTCGGCTCAGATCGGCCGGACAGACGATCCCATGCTCTTGGCTGATTTCCCCTAGCGTGAAACCGGCTAAATCAGCGGCACGCTGCATGAGTTCTGATTCGGACTGTGGTGACTGCATACGGATAGCTTTTCGGCAACGGATAATGTTTGGCACAAGATGCCTGCATTATCGTTAAGCGTCGAGCAAGGCGCAAGGATCCTCATAGTGAAGATCTATCTGGCGGCGATTTAGTTATCCACAGAAAGATAAGTGTTGCGTATAAGATTCGCGACCATGATCATATATACAGTACCCTTTTTGCCAGTGTTAAGTGTGTAATCCACGATATTGTTGGATTTTTGCGCTAACGATGTGGATAATTTACTAACTGATGGATCTTTGAGCGATCTGTGTGCAAAGGATGATCGAAAGATCGACACAAGGATCTTTTCTGGTTTTTATCTTGCCAAAAATATGATTTTAAAGGTTTATTTTGTTTTTTGTTTAATTATAAATCAGATTTTATGATCTTGAGTTGATGACGTTTTAGACTTTTTCGTTGCTTCTTCACAAATCTATCCACAGAAAGCGTGAATAAATGTGCGCAAACTCTCATTGCTATGTTTATAACTTCCTGTTAGGCCCTAAGTTATCCTCAGATGACGACGAGTGCGCAAAAACACGGGTTAATCCACAATGTTTGTTTACCCTTAGCGGCTTTTTGTGAAAAAATCAGACTCAGTAGAGATTTATCATTGAGGTCGTCCAGTGATTGATGGCGATGGCTATCGTCCCAATGTGGGGATAGTAATATGTAACGGCCACGGTCAGGTTCTCTGGGCTCGTCGATATGGTCAGCATTCATGGCAGTTCCCGCAAGGCGGGATTGATGATGGGGAAAGTCCCGAACAAGCCATGTTCCGTGAGCTTTACGAAGAAGTGGGGCTGACCAAAAAAGATGTCCGCATCTTGGGTACTAGCCGTCATTGGCTACGGTATAAGCTCCCGAAACGTTTGGTACGTTGGGACTCCAAGCCAGTCTGTATTGGGCAAAAACAAAAATGGTTTTTGTTGAAGCTGGAATGCGATGAGTCGAAAGTGAATGTGTCCCGCGGGGGAACCCCGGAATTTGATGGCTGGCGTTGGGTCAGTTATTGGTATCCGGTACGTCAGGTTGTGTCTTTCAAACGCGAAGTATACCGCCGCGCAATGAAAGAGTTTGCGCCGTTAGCAATGCCTTTTAAGGAGCGTAAGCCTCGACGTCGGAACAAGCGAGGGTAACGTTTAAGGAGGAAGCCGGTGCTGACACAGCTTAGAAATATTGTTCAGAGCGTAGCCGCATCGGCGGATCTTCATCAGGCGCTGCAAACCCTAGTGCAGCAAACCTGTGTTGCGATGCATACCGAGTGTTGCTCTGTGTATCTTGCCAATCCCGAGCAAGCCAGCTTTGATCTGATGGCCACCCAAGGCTTGGATCCTGCCGCGCAAGTTTCACTGTCTTTTGGTGAAGGCTTGGTAGGATTAGTTGGCGAGCGCGCAGAGCCGATCAATCTGGCCCATGCGCGCGAGCATCCCGCGTTTAAACCTTTCCCGGCTACAGGGGAAGATGCCTTCCAGTCTTTTCTAGGTACGCCCATTATTTATCGCAAAACGGTACTGGGCGTACTTGTGGTTCAGCAACACCAGCCGCGTCAATTTGACGAAAGTGAAGAGTCGTTTCTTGTCACCCTTGCCGCGCAACTGGCAGTGGTGTTTGCCCATGCCAATGCACAAGGTGGATGGCTGAATGCGTCACAGTCACCCGTGTTGTTGGAAGGGGTTCCTGCATCACCCGGGGTAGGGATTGCGCATGCATGGTGTGACGATTCTCAGCCACGGTTAGAGGACATTGCACCGGCTAGCTGTTTGCATGTTCAAAAAGAGCTCGATCGTTTAGATGCCGCATTAGATGATGCGTCAGTGGAGTTTCGTCGCCTTAGAAAACGCTTTGATAAGGAGCTACAAAAAGAGGCGCTGGCGATCTTTGATTTGTTTGTCCATTTGCTCAACGATCCTATGCTGCGCGAGGATATGACCCTACGTATCCAACAGGGCGACGAAGCCGCGTGGTCGGTCCGACAAACGGTGGAAACCTTTTCATCCCGTTTTGCGGCCATGGATGATCCCTATCTTAAGGCACGGGCTGCTGACGTGAAGGAGCTCGGTCAGCGTTTACTCTATTTTCTTTCTGAAGCCTCGAGCAATCATCAACCTATCTCGTCGCCTATCGTCTTGCTCGCCCGTGAACTGACGGCTGGCATGCTGGCTTCTATTCCACGCGCGCTGCTCGCGGGGGTCGTAGCCGAAGAGGGCGCGGCGAATTCCCATGCGGCCATATTGGCAAGGGCACTTGGCATACCGGCGGTGATGGGAGTGAGCTTTTCTGCGCCAAGACTCCACAATAAATCGGTGATCTTGGATGGTCACAAAGGGCTGTTGATGATTGAGCCTGCCGCTCCTTTGCTGAAGGAGTATCAGCAGCTGGTTCAAGCGGAAGTCAGTTTGCAATCGACCTTAGATACGGCGCTGGCCTCGCCCGGACAAAGCCAAGATGGCACCCGTATCCAGATCCATTTGAACGCTGGCTTGAGCGCCGACAGTAGCATCGCCATCAACCAAGGTGTCGATGGTGTGGGTTTGTTTCGGACCGAAGTGCCTTTTTTAATGCAGCGCCGTTTTCCTTCCGAGGACGAACAAGTCAAACAATACCGTGCGATTTTAGCCAGCTACCCAGATAAACCTGTGGTGATGCGCACCTTGGATATTGGCGGGGATAAGCCATTACCCTATTTGAGTGTCGATGAAGATAACCCGTTTCTTGGCTGGCGCGGCATTCGTTTTACCTTAGATCATCCCGATATTTTTCTGATCCAAGTGCGTGCGATGCTGCGTGCCAGTCTGGGGTTGGATAATTTGAAACTCTTGTTGCCGATGATCTCCGGTGTGAATGAACTGCTGGAAGCGAAAACGTTAATTGCTCGCGCGTTTGAGGAAGTACGCCATGAGGCAAAACTGGCGGGAGAAATTCTGGCGAAGCCGCTACTTGGCATTATGGTTGAAGTGCCCTCCGTGCTGTATCAGCTCGATGGGATCGCGCAAGAAGTCGATTTTCTCTCAGTTGGCACCAACGATTTAACGCAGTATTTGTTGGCCGTGGATCGCAACAATGCCCGCGTCGCCAACATCTTTGATGCACTCCATCCTTCCGTACTTCATGCGCTTAGTTTGATTGCGACCACCAGTGCTCGCCATCAATTGCCGGTGAGCGTATGTGGTGAACTCGCGGGCGATCCGGTGGGCGCAGCATTATTAGTAGGACTGGGATATCGCCAATTGAGTATGAATACGCGTAATGTGGCGAAGATTAAGTACTTACTCAGTCGTCTTTCCTTACCACGCTTACAAAAGCAAACCAAGCAGATGCTGAGTTTGAGTGAACCCGGACAGGTTCGTACTCAGATGGAAGGCTTTTTAGCCGAACAAGGCTTGGATGCGCTGGTCCAAATTGGACGGATGCGATGATCACCACCGCAACCTTGTTGTTAGCGTTTATTTGTATGCTATTGGGGGCGTTAGTTGGCACACTCTCCGGACTCCTTGGCATTGGCGGTGGCTTGGTAGTGGTGCCGGCGTTAAGCTTTTTGCTGCCATTATTTGGTCTGTCTGCTGATATCGTCATGCCGATGGCGCTGGCGACATCGTTGGCCACCATTGTCTTAACCTCCAGTGCCTCAGCGTGGCGCCATTTTCGTATGGGCAATGTGGATATACGTGCGGTTAGAGCCCTGGTTCCCGGGATGATGCTAGGCGGCGTATTAGGTGCCTCATTGGCGGATAAACTTCCCCCCGACTGGCTGCCACGTATCTTTGGCGTCATCGTGCTGACCATGGCGATGCAAATGTTGCTCAGCCGTCCCCAAGTCACCCTCCGCCCTTTACCGCCCCCGTGGCGAATATCTCTGGCGGGTACCTTGATAGGTACGCTATCAAGCTTGGCTGGCATTGGCGGCGGTTCCTTTACCGTCCCTTACTTGCATTGGCGTGGTGTCACGATGCACAAAGCGATTGGCAGCTCTGCACTTGGCGGCGCCGTACTTGGATTGGCAGGGATGGTAAGTTTTGTTTGGTTGGGCTGGAGACAGACGGAACCCTTACCGGCACTCAGTGTCGGATATTTGTATTTGCCCGCCTTGCTGGGTGTGGTGTCGACTTCGGTGTTGATGACACGTGTTGGCGCCACGCTCGCGGTAAGGCTTCCGACGCGGCAAATAAAACGTATTTTTGCTGGCTTTCTTGTTATTGTCGGCGCAAGCATGTTGTTGAAGTAAAGGATGGAATCCATGGCAGAAGGTTACATTACCTTTCCGTCGATAGACCCGATATTAGTCGAGCTTGGCCCGATTGCCATTCGCTGGTACGGACTGATGTATTTAGTTGGTTTTGTGTTTGCCCTATGGCTTGCCAATCACCGTGCTACGAAACCGAACAGTGGTTGGAGCAAAGAGGAAGTCAGTGATTTACTGTTCGCAGGTTTTCTTGGTGTCGTACTGGGCGGTCGCATCGGTTATGTATTGTTTTATCAATTTGATGCGTTTGTTGCCGACCCCTTATTCTTGTTTAAAGTGTGGACTGGCGGCATGTCCTTCCATGGCGGCTTACTTGGTGTCATCGTGGCCATGGCATGGTATGCGCGTAAAACCCAACGTCATTTTTTCACCGTGGCTGATTTTATTGCGCCGCTCGTTCCTTTCGGTTTAGGCGCGGGGCGATTAGGCAATTTTATTAACGGTGAACTTTGGGGACGTGTTACCGATGTGCCTTGGGCGATGATTTTCCCCACCGGCGGTCCTTGGCCGCGTCATCCCTCCCAGCTTTATGAGTTTGCACTCGAAGGGGTGGCGTTGTTTGTGATCCTCAATCTGTTTATTCGCCGCTCGCGTCCTATGGGGGCGGTATCGGGATTATTCTTAGTCGGGTATGGCACGTTCCGCTTTATCGTTGAATACTTCCGTGAGCCGGATGCGCATCTTGGCTTGTTTGGTGACTTGTTCAGCATGGGGCAGTTATTATCATTACCGATGGTCGTTGTAGGGGCGCTTATGATTGTCTGGGCGTACCGACGAGGCTCTGTTGCAGCTCGATGATCAACGTCGAGTAATCAGATATACTATTGACCACACCAAGGCRCCGCGGGCGGTGCCTTTTGTTTGTCCAACGATAGGAAACACTATGAAGCAGTATCTAGCTTTGATGCAGGATATTCTTGACAATGGTACGGATAGAGGCGACCGCACGGGTGTAGGTACACGTTCAGTGTTTGGACGCCAATTACGGTTCGACCTTGCTGAAGGTTTTCCGCTGCTCACGACCAAAAAGCTTTATACCCGCGCCATTATCCACGAATTACTGTGGTTTCTTAACGGCGAGACTAACATCCAATACTTACAAGACAACAAAGTACGTATTTGGGATGAATGGGCGACAGAGCAAGGCGATCTAGGACCGGTTTATGGCGCCCAGTGGCGCTCATGGGCGTGTCCTGATGGTTCGACGGTTGACCAAATTGCGCAGCTGGTGGAGCAAATCAAAACCAAACCACATTCGCGCCGTCATATCATTACGGCGTGGAACCCCGCAGACTTACCCGACGAGTCTGTTAGCCCCTCTGAGAACGCGGAGCAGGGTAAGATGGCCCTTGCCCCTTGCCACTGTCTTTTTCAGTTCTACGTGGCCGATGGCAAGCTCTCATGCCAGCTTTATCAGCGCAGTGCCGATTACTTTTTAGGAGTACCGTTCAATATTGCCAGTTACGCGTTGCTAACGCATATGATTGCACAGCAATGTGATTTGGCAGTGGGCGATTTTGTCCATACGTTTGGCGACGTGCACCTTTACCACAATCATCTGACCGATGAGATTGTGTATGAGCAGTTAAAGCGCGAGCCGCGAGGATTGCCAACACTGACGATTAAGCGCAAACCTGCCTCCATCTTCGACTACAAGATTGAAGATTTTGAGATTGAAGGTTACGACCCGCACCCCACCATTAAAGCGCCGATTGCCATTTAATGACGTAGGACGCATTCATCAGTAAAAACGCAGCCAAGCCGCTGCGTTTTTTTATGCCTAAAGCGCGGTCTCTACGTGGCGGTTGTGGCTCATAACAAAAAAGCCACCGCGAGGAGCGATGGCTTTGATTCGATAAGCGTCGGGTGGGCATTATTGTGACAACAGCACAATCCCGCCGGGTACCACCACGAACACCAATGTGGTGTAGGCCAGGACCGCCATCTTCGATTTCGCGGCCAAGTGACCGAGCCATTCTGCGCCTTTTAGCGGCAACTCACGCAATACCGGGATACCGAAAATGAGCGCCGTAGCGAGAATATTAAAGCAAAGGTGCACGAGCGCAATTTGCAGCGCGAACACCGCGAATTCACCGGTAACAGCAGTCGCTGCAAGCAAGGCAGTAATGCAGGTACCAATGTTTGCACCCAGGGTGAAGGGATAAACATCGCGAATTTTTAACACGCCGGTACCAACTAGCGGAACCATCAAGCTTGTAGTGGTGGATGAAGATTGTACCAGTACGGTAACCACTGAGCCTGAGAAGATGCCATGCAATGGACCACGACCAATCGCGTTTTTCAGCATATCTTTGGCACGACCGACCATTAGCTTCTTCATCACCTTACCCATCACAGTGATGGCACATACGATGGCAAAGATACCTAAACCGATCATCAGCAAGCCGCCTAGGTTGCCGGGTAGAACTGACTCTAAAGGAGACTGCACCATGTTCACAGCAGGTTTGGTCAGCGGCTTAACGAAATTCAGGCCTTTGATGCTCATGTCACCGGTTTGTGACAGTGGCGAAACCAACCATTGTGACAACTTGTTCAGCAAGCCGAACATCATTTCGAGCGGCAAGAAGATAGCCACGGCGAATAAGTTGAAGAAATCATGCACCGTGGCGCAACTGAATGCACGACGGAACTCTTCTTTGCAACGCGCATGGCCCAAGCTCACCAAGGTATTGGTGACTGTGGTGCCCACGTTTGCGCCCATTACCATTGGAATCGCTGTTTCAACCGGCAAGCCGCCTGCAACCAGACCAACGATAATAGAAGTAACCGTACTTGACGATTGGATCAGCGCCGTGGCGGCAATCCCTATCATCAAGCCAGCTACGGGGTGAGAAGCAAATTCGAATAAGGTCTTGGCCTCATCGCCCACGGCTAATTTAAAGCCGCTCCCTACCATGGCAACCGCCACCAGTAGTACATAAAGCATGACGGCGAGCTTGGTCCAACGGAACCAGTTCGAGGAGCTTTGGGTTGCCTCTACCGCTGTAGCATGGGGAGTCATAAGTTATCTCCGTGACAATTCGATGTCGGTTTTGTGTCAAAGCAAAATCAGCGGCGATAGTAAGAAGGGAATATTTCAGAAATATGACACAAATACTGCAGTGTTCATAAAATCCGATCTGGGTCGATGGGTTGGTAGGGTTAGCTAGGGTTATGTCTATGATTATAATTAAAATTTAGGCCGTGTCACCCAAGTAGAAAAAACCGATATAAAAAATGTAACAACAACAAAGCGATTGCCACTATGCTAAATGGTGGACGGTAAAATTCGTTGACAAATGTTTAGACTGCGAATAAATCAATAGTAAGTTAGATTTTACATCGGTTTTTCCGATGTTTACTATCAGAACAAACGATTTTTAGAAAACGGGTCTGGCTGTCTAGACTACGGAAATCCACTTTTTTTGTATGGAGTGCTTAAATGACTGATGTCATTCGTCAGTTTCTAAAAATGGAATCTGCAGGAGGTATTGTGCTGATTATTGCGGCTGTGCTAGCGATGTTCGTGGCGAACTCGGGTTTACAGCCTTTGTATGACAGCACGCTTCATACCTATATAGCAGGTCTGTCCGTGGGTCACTGGATCAACGACGGCCTGATGGTGATTTTTTTCCTGCTGATTGGTTTAGAAGTTAAACGGGAATTAATTGAAGGGGCGTTAAACACCAAAGATAAAGCCACCTTCCCTGCAATTGCGGCAGTGGGCGGTATGTTGGCACCCGCGCTGGTTTATCTAGCGTTTAACTGGGGTGACCCGCTTGCTGTGTCCGGTTGGGCGATTCCAGCAGCCACGGATATTGCCTTTGCCTTAGGTGTATTAGCGCTGTTAGGTAACCGTGTTCCCTTAGCTCTCAAAGTGTTCTTATTAGCACTGGCGATAATCGATGACTTAGGCGTTATCGTGATTATTGCTCTGTTTTACAGCAGCGACCTTTCCATGATGGCGCTCGCCAGTGCCTTTGTCGCAACTTTGGTACTGGTTGGGATGAACATGCGCAATGTCACCAATATTGCGGCCTATATTGTGGTTGGTTTGGTGCTTTGGTTCAGTGTCTTACAGTCAGGCGTGCATGCGACACTCGCGGGTGTGGTATTAGGTTTTGCGATTCCGTTGAAAGGCAAAACAGAGGATGCACCGTCACCACTGAAAAAGCTCGAACATGCACTGCATCCTTATGTATCGTATCTGATTCTGCCGATATTTGCGTTTGCTAATGCCGGCGTCTCGCTCGATGGCGTCTCGCTATCAAGCTTGACCGAAATGCTACCTCTCGGTATTGCGTTAGGTCTGCTGATTGGTAAACCTCTCGGTATCTTTACCTTCAGTTGGGCAGCCGTAAAACTTGGTATTGCGAAAATGCCGGCAAGAGTGACATTCCCGCAAATCTTTGGGGTGTCCTTGCTGTGTGGTATTGGTTTTACCATGTCGATTTTCATCTCGTCACTGGCCTTCGTCGGTGTGAATGGTGAGTTCGTCACATTCTCTCGACTCGGGATCTTGATAGGATCAACCTTGTCGGCAGTGATTGGCTACTTGGTTCTGCATTTTATGTTGCCGCCAGCCAGCGCCTTTGAAGAAGGAGACGAAGATGAAGAAAATGGAGTTAGCGTTGATTACTAGTCTGTTGGGTGTCTCGGGAACGGCGCTTGCGGCGAATTACGAGACATATTGCCAAGGCAATAACGACAACAGCCAAGTATGCGAGGCCTACCTTGCAGGCGTCGAGGACGGCAAAGCGGCGGTGTCCGCTGATGTAGAGTCTACGCGCGACGCGGAAAGCTCAAGTTTCTCAGAGCGAGCGTTAGAGCATCGCGCCGGTGAGCGCGTGAGAAAGCCACTGGATAAAGACGATATGAAAAACTAACCCATTCATTTCGCTTGAAGGCGCCAAGTTGGCAGCGTAAGCTGCTGGCTTGGCGTTTTTTTATGGCAAGTCATGGCGCATCTTAATTACAACCACCTTTACTATTTTTGGATGGTTTGCAAGCAAGGCTCGATTACCAAAGGTGCCGATAAGCTTTGCTTAACCCCTCAAACGGTCACTGGACAAATCCGAGCACTCGAGCAACGACTTAATGGGAAGCTGACTAAGCGAAACGGCCGGCATGTTGAGCCCACAGAGTTGGGGCAGTTGGTGTTTCAATATGCGGATCGTATGTTTGGTTTGAGCTACGAAATGCTCGATATCGTTAATTACAGTCAGCAAGAGAATATCCTATTTGACGTTGGTGTCGCCGATGCATTATCCAAGCGGTTAGTCAGTCAGGTTTTACTCCACGCAGTACCTGACGATAACGCGATTCATTTGCGCTGTTTTGAATCGACACATGAAATGTTGTTAGAGCAACTTTCCCAGCACAAATTGGATATGATTTTGTCGGACTGTCCGGTTGATTCGACGCAGCAAGCGGGGTTATTCAGCGTCAAACTGGGCGAGTGCAGTATGAGCTTGTTTGCCTCTCACCCAGATATATTGGCTGATATACCGCTCGCCACACTGCTTGCGAGCCAGAAATTGTTGATCCCAAGCCGCGCGACAGCGATGGGTCGCAAACTGATGCAGTGGTTTGATCAACAAGGTATTGTTCCCAATATTTTGGGGGAGTTTGATGACTCCGCGTTAATGAAAGCGTTTGGGATCAACCATCAGGCATTGTTTATCGCTCCCAGCAGCTATGCCAATGAAATCAGTGGTGTCGGTAGTGTTGCACCGATTGCAAACCTGGAGACGGTCAAGGAAGAGTACTATGTGATTTTTGCTGAGCGAATGATTCAGCACCCCGCCGTCAAACGGATTTGCGAAGCTGATTACAGCCACTTATTCGTTTAGTTACAGGCTTGTGGTGAGATCGTGCTAGACTCGAGCAAGGTGGTAACAATTGAAGTGGTAGTCAAATGGATTTAGCCCAAATGCAACAAAACGGGCCGAAAGCGGTAAGCTTGCTGAAAGCCATGGCAAACGAAAAGCGTCTGTTTATTCTGTGCTATTTACTGCAAGGCGAACTTTCGGTTGGGCAGTTGGTTGAACGGGTGCCTTTGAGCCAGTCGGCCTTATCCCAGCATCTTGCTTGGTTACGTAAAGACGGTTTGGTGAATACGCGAAAAGAGGCGCAAACGGTCTATTACTCACTGAAAAGTGAAGAAGTGAAAGCGGTGATCCAGCTATTACACGATCTGTATTGCGGTGATTGATAAAGCACATCAATCAACACGCAATAAAAAAACCGGCCGAGGCCGGTTTTTTTATGCATGATGCAAAGCAAAAAGCTATTACAGCGCTTTGATTTGTGCTGCGAAGCTTGCTTTGTAACGTGCTGCTTTGTTCTTGTGGATCAGGCCTTTGGTGGCTGAACGATCAAGAATAGGCTGTACTTGCGCAAAAGCAGCAGTTGCCGCTTCTTTGTCGCCTGCAGCGATAGCAGCAGCAGTTTTCTTCATGTAAGTGCGCATCATAGAGCGACGGCTTGCGTTGTGCTGGCGACGCTTCTCAGATTGGATCGCACGCTTCTTAGCAGATTTGATATTCGCCAAGGGTCTAACTCCCAAATCTTTTGTTCGGTGACATTTCAAGGCGGAGGACTATGCCTCTTTTTGCCTCTATTGTCAATTCATTTGTGCAAATATCCGCCGCCCCAAGGTAGTGTTGGCGCTGCGGGGTTATCACGGTTAATATGGCGGCTGATTCTATCAGCATTTCAGGCTCTACGTCACCTTTATTTCCGTTTCGCGTGTCATTATCGCTTGGCCTGCATGAGTGAGCGAGCATCAACACGCATGGGGTGGCACACAATAGAGGCACGTGTTTTCAAGAGGTAACCGTGAGTAAGCGACTATTACGCTCTGGGCTAATCGTTAGCACCATGACACTGGTGTCCCGCGTGTTGGGGCTGGTGCGGGATGTGGTGATTGCCAACTTGATGGGGGCAGGGGCTGCCGCCGATGTGTTTTTCTTCGCCAATAAAATCCCTAACTTTTTGCGTCGTTTATTCGCAGAAGGCGCGTTTTCACAGGCCTTTGTCCCCGTATTGACTGAATATCAGGCGCTGGATAAAGACGATAATCATCGGACGCAATCTCGCGAGCTGGTTGCCAATGTTGTCGGTACCTTGGGTGGGTTAGTGACGATTGTCACCCTGCTCGGTGTCATTGGCTCGCCTGTGTTGGCGGCGTTATTTGGGACTGGTTGGTTTGTCGACTGGTTGGATGGTCGCCCTGACGGGGCCAAGTTCGAGTTAGCGAGCTTGATGCTGAAAATCACCTTCCCGTACTTGTGGTTTATTACTTTCGTGGCGCTATCGGGCGCCATCCTGAATACGCTTAATAAGTTTGCCGTTTCGAGCTTTACCCCTGTATTCCTCAATGTTGCGATTATTGCCGCGGCGATTTGGCTGTCGCCCTATCTTGCACAACCTGAAATCGGTTTGGCGGTCGGGGTCTTTATCGGTGGATTGGTTCAGTTGCTGTTTCAGCTTCCTTTCTTATCGCAAGAGGGCATGCTGGTAAAACCCAAGTGGGGTTGGCACCATCCTGGGGTGGTAAAGATCCGCAAACTGATGATCCCGGCTCTTTTTGGGGTCTCGGTGAGCCAGATTAACCTATTGTTTGATACCTTCATTGCCAGCTTTTTGATGACAGGCTCCATCAGTTGGCTTTATTACTCCGATCGTTTACTCGAGTTTCCGTTGGGCTTATTTGGCATTGCCATTGCGACTGTGATCCTGCCGGCGCTTTCTCAGCGCCATGTCGATAAATCGCCCACCCAATTTGCTGCGACCATGGATTGGGGGGTGCGCATGGTGTTGCTGCTGGGCATTCCTGCCATGGTGGGGTTGATTTTGTTAGCAAAGCCGATGCTGATGGTACTCTTTATGCGAGGCGAGTTCGGTGTCGACGATGTGCAGGCGGCCAGTTTATCGCTGGTGGCCTATGCCTGTGGATTGGTCAACTTTATGCTGATCAAAGTCCTCGCACCCGGTTACTACGCACGACAAGACACCAAAACACCGGTGAAATTTGGTGTGATTGCCATGATAAGCAATATGGTGTTTAACGCTATCTTTGCCTATTTGTTCAGTTATGTTGGCCTTGCGATTGCCACGGCGTTATCGGCACTGATCAACGCGGGCTTGCTTTATCAAGGCCTACACCGTGCTGGTGTTTACCGTTTGTCTCGAGCGACGGCTTTATATATCGGCCGTTTAGTGGTTGCGGTAGCAGCAATGGTGGCGGTGTTAATGACACTGATGCCGACATTAAATGGCTGGGTCGAGATGTCACTGTCGATGCGCAGCATGGTATTGGTTGGACTTATTCTCGGTGGCAGTGTGGTGTATTTATGCACCGCACTGTTATGCGGTGTGCGACTGGGTGATATTCGTCATCGCGGGTAATTCAAGGGTCGGATGTGAATCCAGGGCTGATTGCCGGCCCTGACTAGTATATAATCCGCCAGTTTCAATAGTTCAAATAGTCAGCAGGCGATGGAATTAATCCGAGGTATCCATAACATACGAGCGCGCCACCGAGGTTGTGTCCTGACCATCGGTAACTTTGATGGTGTCCATTTGGGACATCAGGCGGTGTTGCGCCAAGTGGTGGAAAAGGCCCGAGCGCTGAACCTACCTGCGACTGTGATGCTGTTTGAACCGCAGCCGTTAGAGCTGTTTAAAGGTGAAAAAGCGCCGGCGCGCCTGTCGAGATTGCGAGATAAATATACCCAGTTAGCGAAGCTGGGCGTTGACCGCCTGCTGTGTGTAAATTTCACCCCTGCATTTGCGGCCATGAGTGCTGATCACTTTGTTGACCGCTTGTTGGTCGAACAATTGGGTGTTAAGTTTCTGGTAGTCGGCGATGACTTTCGCTTTGGTTTGAAGCGAAGCGGTGATTTTGCGCGCCTCGCACGAGCAGGCCAGGAACATCACTTTGATGTGGTCAGTACCGAAAGTTTTTGCGTCAGTGACCGCCGAGTGAGCAGCACAGCCATTCGCGATGCGTTAGCCGCAGGTCATCTTGCCGAGGCGGGTGACATGTTGGGGCGACCTTACAGCATCTGTGGGCGTGTCGCGCATGGGCGTAAGTTAGGACGCACGATTGGCTTCCCGACCGCCAATGTATTGCTAAAACGCCGCGTTTCCCCGGTTTCAGGTGTGTATGCCGTACAAGTGGAAGGCGCCGTGACCGGACAGCGGTTACCCGGCGTGGCCAACGTTGGTGTAAGGCCGACGGTCGACGGTGTACGCCAGCAGCTCGAAGTCCATCTATTTGATCAATCAATCGACTTATATGGCAAACAGCTGGAAGTTTATCTTTTGCATAAACTTCGCGATGAAACCAAATTCGCGTCTATTGACGCACTAAAAATGCAAATTCAACGAGATGCATCAGCTGCGCGTGCGTGGCTGGCTGATGTGAATAATGTCTAGAGTGTAACCTCCATACGGAATCAATAATCAATGAGTGACTATAAAGATACCTTAAACCTGCCGGAAACTGCGTTTCCGATGCGAGGTAATCTTGCTAAGCGCGAGCCTGATATGCTCAAGCGTTGGTACGATGAAGATCTGTACGGTGCTATCCGTCAWGCGAAGAAAGGCAAAAAAACATTTATTTTGCACGACGGTCCTCCGTACGCGAACGGCAACATTCATATTGGTCACTCAGTTAATAAAATTCTCAAAGACATTATTATTAAATCAAAAACGCTAGCGGACTACGACGCACCGTATGTACCTGGCTGGGATTGCCACGGCTTGCCGATTGAGCTGATGGTAGAGAAAAAAGTCGGTAAACCCGGTCAAAAAGTCTCAACCGCTGAGTTCCGTGAAAAGTGCCGTGAATACGCAGGCAAACAAGTGGAAGGTCAGAAGGCGGACTTTAAACGTCTTGGTGTTTTAGGTGAGTGGGACAAACCTTACCTGACCATGGACTTCAATACCGAAGCCAGCATCATCCGCGCGTTGGGTAAAATTGCCGCCAATGGACACTTGCACAAAGGCTTTAAGCCGGTGCACTGGTGTACGGACTGTGGCTCGGCCTTGGCAGAAGCTGAGGTGGAATATCAAGATAAAACCTCGCCATCGATTGATGTGATCTTTCGTGCGGTTGACGAACAAGCACTGATCAGTGCCTTTAACCTCGCCGGTGATCATCAAGGTGAAGGCGAAGTGGGTGTGGTGATCTGGACCACGACGCCTTGGACCTTGCCTGCTAACCGTGCGGTAGCGGTGGCCGCTGACCTTGAATATGTGTTAGTACAAGTTGAAGGCGAGCAACCTAAGCGCCTTATCGTCGCGGCCGAACTGGTCAAAGAGGTGATGGATCGCGCGGGTATTGAGCATTATCACAACCTCGGCTTCTGTAAAGGTGACGCGCTTGAACTTAAACGCGTAAACCACCCATTTTACGATTTTGATGTGCCCGTGATCTTGGGTGATCACGTCACGACAGAGTCGGGTACGGGTGTGGTACACACCGCACCTGGCCACGGCCAAGAAGACTTTGTGGTTGGTCAAAAATACGATCTTGAAGTGGCAAACCCAGTGGGTAGCAACGGAGTCTATTTACCGGATACTCCACTATTTGCAGGCCAACATGTCTTTAAAGCCAATGACAGTGTGATTGAAGCGCTGAAAGCGCACGATGCACTGCTGCATCACCATGCTTATGAGCACAGCTACCCACACTGCTGGCGTCACAAAACGCCAATCATTTTCCGCGCCACACCGCAGTGGTTTATCTCGATGGAGAAAGCCGGCCTGCGTGATAAAGCGTTGCAAGAGATCAAGAACGTTGATTGGATCCCTGAGTGGGGCCAAAACCGTATCGAGTCGATGGTAGATGGTCGCCCTGATTGGTGTATTTCACGTCAACGTACCTGGGGCGTGCCGATTGCGCTATTTGTTCACAAAGAAACCGCAGAGCTTCACCCAGACACGCTGAACTTGATTGAACAAGTTGCCGCACGGGTTGAGAAAGCGGGAATTCAAGCCTGGTGGGATCTGGATCTGAATGAACTGTTGGGTGATGACGCTGAACAGTATGAGAAAGTCCTCGATACGCTGGATGTTTGGTTTGACTCCGGTGCGACGCACTACGCGGTGGTCAACCAGCGCGACGAGTTTAACGGCCAAGAAGCAGATATGTACCTCGAAGGGTCAGATCAGCATCGTGGTTGGTTCCAGTCTTCGTTGATGACCTCGGTGGCGATCAAAGGCAAAGCACCGTATCGCAAAGTACTGACCCATGGTTTCACGGTTGACGGCAAAGGCCGCAAGATGTCGAAATCACTGGGGAATACTGTCTCGCCGCAAGATGTGATGAACAAACTGGGCGCCGACATCCTGCGTCTGTGGGTGGCCTCAACCGACTACACCGGTGAGATCACGGTATCGGATGAGATCCTAAAACGTAGCGCTGATGCGTATCGCCGTATTCGTAATACTGCACGCTTCCTGCTGGCAAACCTGCATGGTTTTGATCCTAAGCAAGACAGTGTCGCAGCCGATGAGCTGGTGGCGGTTGACCGCTGGGCGGTAGGGCGTGCATTAGCAGCACAACAAGAGATCACCGAAGCGTTTGAAGCTTGCAACTTCCACCAAGTCACCCAACGCTTGATGCAATTCTGCTCGATTGAGATGGGCTCTTTCTATCTGGATATCATCAAAGATCGTCAGTACACCGCGAAAGCGGGGAGCCACGCGCACCGTAGTTGCCAAACCGCGCTGTTCCACATTGTCGAAGCGCTGGTACGTTGGATGGCACCGATTATGTCGTTCACGGCAGATGAGATCTGGAATGAAATGCCTGGCGAACGCGGCAAGTTTGTGTTCACCGATGTCTGGTATGACGGCTTGTTTGGCTTAGAAGACGATGCGGTGCTCAACAATGCATTCTGGGCAAAACTGCTGGATGTGCGTGCCGCGGTGAATAAAACCCTCGAACAGGCCCGTAATGACAAGGTCATTGGTGGTTCACTCGAAGCCGAAGTCACATTGTACGCGCCAGCGGAGTTTGCGCAAAAGCTGCAAATGATGGGCGATGAATTGCGCTTTGTGCTGCTGACCTCGAAAGCGACAGTGATCGCTGGTGAGGCGCCATCTTCTGCGACGCAAACGGATGTCGAAGGGCTATCTGTTGACGTTGTGGCGTCTGAAGCGAAAAAATGTGACCGCTGTTGGCACCATGTTGCTGATGTAGGCACAATCGAAGGACACGAAGAAATTTGTGGCCGCTGTGTGACTAACATTGCAGGAGAAGGCGAAACTCGCCAATTTGCGTGATGACCTCTCACTCACTCTCGCAATCAGGATGGCGCTGGCTTTGGCTGGCGCCTCTGGTTTTCGTTTTAGACATTGGCAGTAAGTGGCTGGTGATGAACACCATGGGCTATGGTCCCGCAAACCGCATTGAATTGCTGCCGTTTTTTAATCTTACTTACGTCCATAATCATGGTGCGGCATTTAGCTTTTTAAGCGATGCCGGCGGTTGGCAGCGTTGGCTTTTTAGCGTTATCGCGTTGGGCGTGAGCGGCTTGCTCACATACTGGATGCGAGTGACACCGGCGAGCAAGCGCATGCTCAATATCGCCTATGCCATGATCATCGGCGGCGCATTGGGCAACTTATTTGATCGCCTCGTTCATGGCTATGTGATCGATTTTCTCGACTTTTTCATTGGCAATTCACATTGGCCGGCATTTAATCTCGCTGACTCAGCCATTTGTGTCGGCGCCGTTTTAGTGGTGCTAGACAGTTTTCGTCATGAGCAGTCATCGGCGACCTAGGGGTCGCTCGTAGTAATTAGCCCAACACGACTTTCGATAAGGACAGATCATGAAAGCGATTAGCGCATCCAGCGAAGTATTGATGCACTTTACCATTAAGCTTGAAGATGGCTCGGTCGCCGACAGCACCCACAATGCCGGAAAACCCGCTAAGTTAGTGATGGGAGACGGCAGCTTGACCGAGAACTTTGAGCGTTGTCTGTTAGGGCTGCATGAAGGGGAGCAAAGCAGCTTTACGCTGGCACCTGAAGATGCATTCGGCCAGCCAAACCCGGATAATATCCACTATATGGACCGCCGTCAGTTTGGGGGAGATACGCCTGCTGAAGTGGGCGCCATCATTGCGTTTAGCGGTCCTCAAGGACAAGAAATTCCCGGTATCGTGACCGAGGTCAGCGGCGAATCTGTGACGGTCGATTTCAATCATCCGTTGGCAGGGAAAACCGTGATTTTTGACGTAGAAATAATCAGTGTGCAATAAGGCAAAGTCATGAAGATCCTACTTGCGAATCCCCGAGGCTTTTGTGCTGGTGTCGATCGCGCGATCAGCATCGTTGAACGTGCTCTGGAAATTTATCAGCCTCCCATTTATGTGCGCCATGAAGTGGTGCATAACCGATTTGTGGTGGAAGGCCTAAAGCAACGCGGCGCGGTGTTTGTGGAACAATTAAGCGAAGTGCCTGATGACAGCATTGTGATCTTCTCGGCCCACGGTGTCTCGCAAGCGGTGCGCAATGAAGCCAAATCCCGTCAACTAACAGTATTTGATGCAACCTGCCCCTTGGTGACCAAAGTACATATGGAAGTGGCACGTGCCAGTCGTAAAAATATGGAAGTAGTGCTGATTGGCCATGCTGGACACCCCGAGGTAGAAGGCACTATGGGTCAATATGCCAGTGAAACTGGCGGTATGTACTTGGTTGAAACGCCAGCGGATGTGCACACGCTTCAAGTCAACGACCCAGATAACTTGCATTATGTGAGTCAAACCACGCTGTCAGTGGACGAAACCGCTGATGTGATTGATACCTTGCGTCAGGTTTTCCCCAACATTCAAGGCCCACGCAAAGATGATATCTGCTACGCGACCCAAAACCGTCAAGATGCAGTGCGTGATCTTGCCCAAAGCTGTGATGTGATGGTGGTGGTGGGCTCGAAGAATAGCTCGAACTCAAACCGTCTCCGCGAGTTATCGGAAAAACTGGGAACCCCGGCGTATTTGACCGACTGTGCGGAAGACATTGATCCAGCGTGGTTCGAGGGTAAGCACACGGTTGGGATCACCGCTGGCGCCTCGGCACCAGAAGAATTGGTTGATTTGATCATCGCCCGCGTGAAGGCGTTGGGCGCCACCGAGGTAGAAAACCTGAGTGGCCGTGAAGAAAACATGTTCTTCGAAGTGCCGAAAGAGTTACAAATTCGTGAGGTGACCTAGTCACCCATCGACAAAATTAAAGGGAAGCGAAGGCTTCCCTTTTTGTTAGCTCTCTTCTGAGCCACTCTCAGCAATATACAAGCTGAAACGAACGCGCTACAGTGATGGGTTAATGGATAGGTGGCCAGCGCTGCTGGTGAAGTAAAAAAGGGGAGAACCATGGTACGTATTGCCATTGCTGGTGCAGCCGGCCGTATGGGACGCAATCTTATTCAAGCGGTTACGCAATACGCAGGCGCAACATTGGGGGCGGCGAGTGAGCGGCCTGAATCAAGCTTGATTGGGACGGATGCAGGGGAACTGGCCGGTGTGGGCCGTCTCGGCGTACAAGTGGTGGACGATCTGGCCAAGGTGGCGGATGACTTCGATGTGATCATTGATTTTACCGCACCAGCGGCCACACTCGCGAACTTGGCGTTGTGCCAACAAAAAGGCAAGCAGTTGGTGATTGGAACAACTGGGTTTGATGACGCGCAAAAGCAAACCATCCAAGATGCCTCAGAAGCGACGGCAGTGGTGATGGCCCCCAATTACAGTGTCGGCGTCAACCTTGTATTTAAACTGCTTGAACAAGCCGCCAAAGTGATGGGTGAGGAATGCGACATTGAGATTGTTGAGGCCCATCATCGCCATAAAGTGGATGCGCCATCGGGCACAGCACTGGGAATGGGAGAAGCGATTGCCGGGGCAATGGGAAACCAGCTGAGTGATGTCGCTGTGTATGCCCGAGAAGGGATCACCGGCGAGCGTAGCAAAAATGAGATTGGCTTTGCCACCATTCGTGCTGGCGATATCGTGGGTGAGCATACCGCCATGTTTGCGGATATTGGCGAGCGTGTTGAAATCACGCACAAAGCGTCAAGTCGTTCCACCTTTGCCAAGGGAGCGGTCCGTGCCGCGGTATGGCTCAATCAACACCAGCAAGGTTTCTATACCATGCAGGATGTACTTAATCTTAAATAATTATGCATCGCGCTTCGGCGCGATGTTTTTTTATCCCCCTTTCTTTTTCTCATGCAACGCACTTCATATTGTCGTAATTTTTGCTTTGTTTTCCCCTTGTTGACAGCATTTCGACGCGATAACTCTTCCAGTTATGATCTTTGTTGCGCAGTAAACGTTTGCGCACGCCAGTTTTATGTTTCTCTCTCGTTTTGGGTAAAAAAGTTATTTCTCTGCCAATTTATCTAGCTCTTTGGTTTAAAAATAAAGACAAGATTGTGCTTTATCTTGCTTAGGTGGCCTGTTTTTCTTGAGTGCTTAGTAAATACAATAAAAAGTAGCACGCATTATTGACAGCCAAACCTTGCATCTCTAGAATGCGCGCAATTTGTCAAAATTCAGCTTGACGTGAGTTTTGATCTTAGATGGAATACGTGAATGCAACGTTAGTCGTAAAAAGTGCATTTCTATATAACTGGAGGTTGTCTTGAGCAAGTCTGCGCTCTTAGTCCTAGAAGATGGGACAGTGTTCCACGGTACCCCGATCGGCGCTGATGGCACCGCGGTGGGAGAAGTGGTTTTCAATACCTCGATGACGGGGTATCAAGAAATATTAACCGACCCCTCTTATTCCCGTCAGATCGTAACACTTACCTATCCCCATATTGGCAACACCGGCACCAACACCGAAGACGAAGAATCCTCCCAAGTCCACGCCCAAGGCCTCGTCATTCGCGATCTTCCCCTGTTAGCTAGCAATTTCCGCAATCAACAATCCCTCTCTGATTACCTCAAACAACACAACATTGTTGGCATCGCCGACATTGATACCCGTAAACTCACTCGTTTGTTACGTGAAAAAGGGGCGCAGAATGGCTGTATTGTGGCCGGAGAGAGCGTTGATGAAGCGCTGGCGCTGGCCAAGGCGAAAGATTTCCCAGGCTTGAAAGGGATGGATCTTGCCAAAGAAGTGACGACGCAGGAGCGTTACAGCTGGACGCAAGGGTCATGGCAGCTGCATCAGGGCCTACCAGATGCATTGCCGGACAGTGAATTGCCTTACCATGTTGTCGCTTACGACTTTGGAGCCAAGCGCAACATCTTGCGCATGTTGGTTGACCGCGGCTGCCGTTTGACTGTGGTACCGGCAACCACCCCGGCAGACGAAGTGCTGGCGATGAATCCCGATGGTGTCTTCTTATCTAATGGTCCTGGCGATCCGGCGCCGTGTGATTATGCGATTGCGGCCACCCAAACCTTCTTAGCGGAAGGCGTGCCGTTATTTGGTATTTGCTTGGGGCACCAAATCTTGGCACTGGCGAGCGGCGCGAAAACGGTCAAAATGAAGTTTGGCCACCATGGTGCTAACCATCCGGTGAAAGATTTAGAGCGTGGGGTGGTGATGATCACCAGCCAAAACCACGGCTTTGCCGCAGACAATGACAGCTTGCCTGACACATTACGTGCGACGCATGTGTCCTTGTTCGATGGCAGTTTGCAAGGGATCCATCATACCGAGAAGCCAGCCTTTAGCTTCCAAGGGCACCCTGAAGCAAGCCCTGGGCCACATGATGCTGCGCCCCTTTTCGATCACTTTATCGACCTCATCAAACAACACCGCGCCTAATTGGAGTCGTTGAGCATGCCAAAACGCACAGACATCAAAAGCATTCTTATCCTGGGCGCAGGCCCAATCATTATTGGCCAAGCCTGCGAGTTCGACTATTCAGGGGCGCAAGCGTGTAAAGCGCTGCGTGAAGAAGGGTATCGTGTCATTCTGGTGAACTCGAACCCTGCCACCATCATGACCGACCCAGAAATGGCCGACGCGACCTACATTGAGCCGATTCAATGGCAGGTTGTGAAACACATCATCGACAAAGAACGTCCTGATGCAATTTTGCCGACCATGGGTGGACAAACCGCACTCAACTGTGCGCTAGATCTCGAGCGCCACGGCGTACTCGCCGAATTCGGTGTGGAGATGATCGGCGCCACAGCAGATGCAATTGATAAAGCCGAAGACAGACACCGTTTCGATGAAGCCATGCGCAGCATTGGCCTTGAGTGTCCTCGTGCAGGGATTGCCCATAGCATGGATGAAGCCTACAAGGTTTTAGATGAAGTCGGTTTCCCTTGCATCATCCGTCCCTCTTTTACGATGGGAGGAACCGGAGGCGGGATCGCTTATAACAAAGAAGAGTTCGAGGAAATTTGTGAACGCGGTCTCGACCTGTCCCCCACCAATGAGCTTCTGATTGATGAGTCGTTGATTGGTTGGAAAGAGTATGAAATGGAAGTGGTGCGGGATAAAAATGATAACTGCATCATTGTTTGTTCGATTGAAAACTTCGATGCCATGGGCGTCCACACCGGCGACTCCATTACGGTGGCACCTGCGCAAACGCTGACCGACAAAGAATATCAATTGATGCGAAATGCATCACTGGCGGTGCTGCGTGAAATTGGTGTTGAGACGGGCGGCTCGAACGTACAGTTTGGTATTGATCCTAAAACTGGACGCATGGTCATCATCGAGATGAACCCACGTGTGTCACGCTCTTCCGCGCTCGCATCAAAAGCCACCGGTTTCCCGATTGCCAAGGTGGCGGCTAAGCTTGCTGTCGGCTTTACCCTTGATGAGTTGATGAACGACATCACAGGCGGTGCGACTCCGGCTTCTTTTGAACCCACCATCGACTATGTCGTGACCAAAATTCCGCGCTTTAACTTTGAAAAATTTGCCGGTGCGAATGACCGTTTGACCACGCAAATGAAGTCAGTGGGCGAGGTAATGGCTATCGGCCGTAACCAGCAAGAGTCACTGCAAAAAGCCTTGCGTGGTTTGGAAGTGGGCGCGTCAGGTTTTGATGAGATGGTGAATCTGGACGACGACGATGCTCTGACTCGCATTCGTCATGAGCTCAAAGAGCCAGGTGCAGAGCGTATTTGGTACATTGCGGATGCGTTCCGAGCCGGCATGTCAGTTGATGGCGTCTTTAATCTGACTAACATCGACCGCTGGTTCTTGGTGCAAATTGAAGACATCGTCAAACAGGAACAACAAGTCCGCGAGCATGGCTTTGCGGGGCTTAATGAAACCGCATTGCGCCAGCTAAAACGCAAAGGGTTTGCCGATGCGCGTCTTGCCAAATTATTGGGTGTGTCTGAAATTGAAGTCCGCAAGTTGCGCGATAAATTCAACATTCATCCTGTGTACAAGCGCGTAGATACCTGCGCCGCGGAGTTTGCGTCAGATACTGCCTACATGTACTCCAGCTATGATGAGGAGTGTGAGTCGCAGCCAACCGACAAGAAAAAGATCATGGTATTGGGCGGTGGTCCGAACCGCATCGGTCAAGGTATTGAATTCGATTACTGTTGCGTGCACGCGTCACTGGCGCTGCGTGAAGATGGTTATGAAACCATCATGGTTAACTGTAACCCTGAAACCGTCTCGACCGACTACGATACGTCCGACCGTCTCTACTTTGAACCTGTGACGCTTGAAGATGTGCTGGCGATTGTACGTGTTGAGAAACCGGAAGGCGTGATTGTGCAATACGGGGGGCAAACGCCGCTGAAATTGGCACGTGACCTTGAAGCGGCTGGGGTACCGATTATTGGTACTAGCCCAGATGCGATTGACCGCGCGGAAGACCGTGAGCGTTTCCAAGATGCCGTGCAGCGCCTAGGGCTCAAGCAGCCGGCGAATGCAACGGTGACCGCGTTAGAGCAAGCGGTTGAAAAGGCTAAAGACATTGGCTATCCACTGGTGGTACGTCCTTCCTATGTTCTAGGCGGACGAGCGATGGAAATTGTCTACGACGAGACCGATCTGCGTCGTTACTTTAACGAAGCCGTAAGTGTGTCGCACGAATCCCCAGTATTGCTCGACCATTTCCTCGACGATGCCACGGAAGTGGATATTGATGCGGTGTGTGATGGTGAAACCGTGGTGATTGGTGGCATCATGGAACACATCGAGCAAGCGGGTGTGCACTCCGGTGACTCGGCCTGCTCACTGCCGGCTTACACCCTCAGCGATGACATTCAAGACCGGATGCGCGAGCAAGTGCGTAAGTTAGCGTTGGAGCTGGGGGTCAGTGGTCTCATGAATACGCAGTTTGCGGTTAAAGACGATGAGATCTACCTGATTGAAGTGAACCCGCGTGCCGCACGAACGGTGCCGTTTGTGTCGAAAGCAACCGGTGTGCCACTCGCCAAAATTGCAGCGCGTGTGATGGCGGGCCAATCATTGACTGAGCAAGGCTTTACCCAAGAGGTGATCCCGCCTTACTACTCAGTCAAAGAAGTGGTGTTACCCTTCAACAAGTTCCCCGGAGTTGACCCATTGTTGGGCCCTGAAATGCGTTCAACCGGTGAAGTGATGGGAGTTGGCGACACCTTTGCTGAAGCGTTCGCTAAAGCGGATTTAGCGTGCGGGAAAGCCTACAGCGAAGGGGGACGCGCACTGCTATCGGTGCGTAACAATGACAAGCAACGTGTGGTCGACTTGGCCGCTAAGCTGCTGAAATTAGGGTTTGAGCTGGATGCCACTCACGGTACCGCCGTGATTTTGGGCGAAGCGGGTATCAATCCTCGATTGGTTAACAAGGTTCACGAAGGACGTCCTCATATTCTTGACCGGATCAAGAACGGTGAGTACAGCTACATTGTGAATACCACCGAAGGACGCCAAGCGATTGAAGACTCGAAAGTGCTACGTCGTGGCGCACTCGCTGCCAAGGTGAACTATACCACCACACTCAATGCTGCCTTTGCCACTTGTATGGCATTGACGGCGGCAGACATGAGCAAAGTCAATTCGGTGCAAGCGCTTCATGCGCGCGTATTGAATAAGTAAACGACGACGTGTTCTTACAGACAGCGCCCACCATCCGGTGGGCGTTTTTTTTGCTAAAGGCGCGTTTAAGGCAGCAGACGGCGATGAATTAGCGCCTGATAAAGCTCTCGCTCGAACTGAGTGATGGGGGCTGGCACGTTATCTGGCAAGGCCTCGTCATCAGGGTGGTAGTGGCTAACCAGCTGTACCACAATTTGCTGCTGATTGTCGTCAGTTTCAATAAACCCTGCCAAATTATGACTGCCATAAAGTGAACCGCTTTTCGCAAATAACCGCCCTTTGATGGGCGCGCGACGCACACTCTGGCGGTATTTTAAGGTGCCATCAATCCCTGCGATGGGCAGCATCGCTTTGAGGCCTAATTCTGGGTGGGTGAGAATATAGTGCACCACTTCAGAAAGCTGCCGTGCACTGAAACGATTATTCCGCGATAGCCCTGAGCCATCAACCATGATGGCATGGGTAAGATCCAGCCCTTTCTCGGCGAGGATCGCCTTCACCGCCGCCACGCCATTTCGGTACGATCCCGGTTGCTGAAAATACCGCTGGCCGACTGTTTTCAGCAGGTTATCCGCAATTAAGTTATCCGAGTCTTTTATCATGCGGGTCAGCAAGGCTTCCAAGTTGACGGAGTCGTGACGCGCCAGCTCTCGGGCTTGGCTTGGAGTGCGCGCCTGTACAATATTGCCTGTTACTTTGACGCCGAGCCGGGCTAATTCATCTGCAATTATCGCTTTCACATAAGCGGGCGGGTTTTGTAAGGCAAAATTGAGCGGCAGCGGTCGCTCTCGATGCGCTAAACAGCCAGAAAAACGATAATGATTGCGGGGGGTTGCGGTAAGGTCTAAGTCACAGTGTACCGCGTCTTTTTGCTCTTCACTGACCGCTCGAGCTTCAGTCGTCACTGTGATCGGTTGATGGCTAGGAACATGGACACGGGTATGCTCGGCGTCTGGTGTACTGTATATCGCGCCTTGCACACAATTGTGATTGAGCGCAATGGACGTCGAGGGAGCGCTATAACATACAGCGAGAATATCCCACGGCCAGCCAACGGCGCGTGATTTACCGCTAAAGATATGACCATCTAAAAAGACGTTATTAATCGTGGTTAGCCCTCGTGCGGGCAGCTGGCGAAGTAGTTGGCGCAAGTCTTTGCGTGTGAGCAGCGGATCACCGCTAAACACCAGTGCAATATCATCACCTGCTTGGACTAACCGAGTAGAAAAACGAAAGGTCTCTGGCAGATATAAGCGAGCGGCGAGACCGGTTACCAGCTTTTGCGTGCTGGCTGGCGGCAGTAATGCATCCGCTTGCAAGGCAACTTGAGGATGATTGGTTTTGACATCACTCACCCACAATGCCAGTTGGCTACCTTGGGGGAGGACTGGAGTGAGCTGGTCAACGCGCAGTGATTGCGAAAGGGCGGGCGAAAGGGCGCTGATCAATAAAACGCCAACCAGTACAATCGTTTGTCGAATAAAACCTGTCATGAATGCGGGCTCGGTCAGTTCTGTCTTTGCTCATCCTACCTTGTATAGCATTGAAGACAAGCGTCAAACGCACGCCGGCTGCGGCTGTACGTGCTTTTGTACCGTTGGGTGCCGTATAGGCCTCACGCTTTGCTTGGATCAAAGGTGATTTTGCGCGGATTCTTGTTTACAATCTGATGAAAGAGTTGAATTACGCCGCGCCCGAATCTTTGGTTTGGGCGTGGCTTTGTTTTGCCAAAATCCCTATGCTGCGGATTGAAAGAGGTAATGTCATTTATGGATAAAGTGCCAATGACCGTACGCGGTGAGAAACTGCTGCGTGAAGAGCTGGATAAGTTGATCAAGCGTCGCCCTGAGATCTCCAACGCTATTGCTGAGGCGCGTGAACTGGGCGATCTAAAAGAAAACGCAGAGTACCATGCCGCTCGTGAGGAGCAGGGCATCTGCGAAGCGCAAATCCGTGACATCGAATATAAACTCTCGGTGGCACAAGTGATTGATGTCACCAAGATGCCACAAAACGGCAAAGTGATTTTTGGGGCGACCGTGACACTGATTGACGTGAACACGGATGAGGAAGTGACGTATCGCATCGTTGGTGACGATGAGGCGGATATCAAAGCGAACTTGATCTCAGTGAATTCCCCCATTGCCCGTGGTTTGATTGGTAAAGATGAAGGTGACGAAGTCAGCATCACGACACCGGGTGGGTTAAAAGAATTCGAAATCGATAAAGTCGAGTATCTTTAAGAGAAAGTGTTACAGAGTGTAAACATTCTCTGACTTTGACACAGTAAAAAGGCCGCAATGCGGCCTTTTTGTTAAGGTATGCGGCAAGTTACCGCGAACCATTCGGTTATTTGCGCGGCAGCTCGATTTTACGCTCTTCGCTTTGGCGATAGATCACCAAGGTTTTACCAATAACCTGTACTTTTTCTGCGCCAGTTTCACGAATAATGGCGTCAACAATCAGGTTCTTGGTCTCGCGGTCTTCAGAGGCCACTTTCACCTTAATCAGCTCATGGTGGTCAAGAGCAAGCTCAATTTCAGCGACCACGGCTTCGGTTAAGCCATTTGCGCCCATCAATACAACGGGCTTGAGCTGATGAGCCAGTCCTTTGAGATACTGTTTTTGTTTGGTGCTGAGTTTCATGTTGGCTCGATTTCTATTTGCTAGGGGTTGAAAACATGCCATTCTAACGCCATCTCACCACAAACTGAAACAGTATAAATGGTGCTCATCGTGTTGCTGGCGGTTGAGCGCGATTGCCGACATGGCCAGAAAGGTGAGAAAGCAGGAACAACGCGTTGAATTCCCGCTGAATGCGACCCAAAGCGAGAGCCACTTTTAGGAAAACCATGAGTAAAAAAAAGCACTCTGCTAGCTCCGGACGCTGGCTAAAAGAACATTTTGACGATAAATACGTCAACGAAGCACAAAAAAAAGGGTATCGCTCACGCGCTATCTTTAAACTTGAAGAAATTCAGCAAAAAGACCGTATTCTAAAACCGGGCATGACAGTGGTTGATTTGGGGGCCGCGCCGGGCGGATGGTCGCAATACGCGGCGACGCAAGTCGGCGACGAGGGCCAAGTCATTGCGTGTGACATTCTACCGATGGACTCGCTGCCCGGTGTCAGTTTCTTACAAGGGGACTTTCGCGAACAATCCGTCCTTGATGCACTGTTAGATCGTATCCAACCGGACATGGTTGATGTGGTAATGTCCGATATGGCACCGAACATGAGTGGTAATCAGGCGGCGGACCAACCTCGTGCGATGTACCTCGTCGAGCTTGCGCTCGAAATGTGTCGTGAAGTATTGGGGCCTGATGGCGCCTTTATTGTAAAAGTATTTCAAGGCGAAGGCTTTGATCAGTATTTGGCCGAAGTGCGTAAAATGTTTAAAGCGGTCAAAATTCGGAAACCTGACTCGTCACGTGCGCGCTCACGTGAGGTCTACATTGTGGCTACAGGTTATAAACTGTAGTACCCTTACATTTATCTATCTCAGTTATGCGAGGCTAACACCTTGAGTGACATGGCAAAAAACTTGATTTTGTGGCTGGTTATCGCCGTTGTCTTGATGTCTGTGTTCCAAAGCTTTGGACCAGGCGACAGCGCCGGTCGTCAAGTCGACTACACCACCTTCGTACGTGAAATCGGTAACGATCAAATACAGGAAGTAACGTTTGATGATCGTGAGCTGACCATTACCCGACGTGACGGCTCACGCTATGTCACTTTCATGCCTGTGTATAACGATCCTAAGTTGCTGGACGACTTGCTCAACAAAAACGTGCGCGTAAAAGGCACGCCACCTGAAGAGCCAAGCATGCTGGCCTCGATCTTCATCTCATGGTTCCCCATGTTGCTGCTGATTGGGGTATGGATTTTCTTCATGCGCCAAATGCAAGGTGGCGGCGGCAAAGGCGCCATGTCATTTGGTAAATCCAAAGCCAAAATGATGAGTGAAGAGCAAGTTAAAACCACCTTCAGTGACGTGGCTGGCTGTGATGAAGCTAAAGAAGACGTCAAAGAGCTGGTGGATTACTTGCGCGACCCTAGCCGCTTCCAGAAGTTAGGGGGTAAGATCCCAACCGGCGTACTCATGGTTGGTCCTCCGGGTACCGGTAAAACCTTGCTGGCAAAAGCGATTGCCGGTGAAGCGAAAGTGCCTTTCTTTACCATCTCGGGCTCTGACTTTGTAGAAATGTTCGTGGGTGTGGGTGCCTCACGCGTACGTGACATGTTCGAACAAGCCAAGAAAGCGTCGCCGTGTATCATCTTTATCGATGAGATTGATGCGGTGGGCCGCCAACGTGGTGCGGGCCTTGGGGGCGGACACGATGAACGTGAGCAAACTTTGAACCAAATGCTGGTTGAAATGGATGGTTTTGAGGGCAACGAAGGCGTGATTGTGATTGCCGCGACTAACCGCCCAGACGTTCTGGACCCCGCGTTATTGCGTCCTGGCCGTTTTGACCGTCAAGTGGTGGTCAGCCTGCCTGACGTCCGTGGTCGTGAACATATTCTGAAAGTACACATGCGCAAAGTGCCGTTGGGTAACGACGTCGATGCGTCTTTGATTGCGCGGGGTACACCCGGGTTCTCGGGGGCCGACCTTGCCAACTTGGTGAACGAAGCTGCGTTGTTCTCCGCGCGTGGTAACAAGCGCGTGGTGTCGATGGTCGAGTTTGAGCTTGCCAAGGACAAAATCATGATGGGTGCTGAGCGCCGCTCGATGGTGATGTCGGAAGAAACCAAAGAGTCGACTGCGTACCACGAAGCAGGACACGCGATTGTCGGTCGTTTAGTGCCGGAGCACGATCCTGTGTACAAAGTGTCGATTATCCCGCGTGGCCGTGCGCTAGGTGTCACCATGTACTTGCCAGAGCAAGACAGAGTCAGCATGTCTCGTCAGCACCTCGAGTCGATGATTTCGAGCCTTTATGGTGGTCGCTTGGCCGAAGAGCTTATTTATGGCAAAGACAAAGTGTCGACCGGGGCATCAAACGATATTGAGCGCGCGACCGATATCGCCCGTAAGATGGTGACGCAATGGGGTTTCTCCGAGAAGTTAGGCCCACTGCTTTATGCTGAAGATGAAGGTGAAGTCTTCCTTGGTCGCTCTGTGACGCAGACCAAGCATGTGTCTGATGACACTGCGCGCCTGATTGATAGCGAGATCCGTGACATCATCGACCGTAACTATCACCGTGCGAAAGAGATCCTAGAAGAAAACATGGATATCATGCACGCGATGAAAGATGCACTGATGAAGTACGAGACCATTGATGCTGCCCAAATTGATGACCTGATGGCACGTCGCGATGTTCGCGAGCCAGCTGGTTGGGAAGGTGGCAGTGGTGGCTCATCTTCGGATGACACACCGAAAAAACCAGAGGCTTCCTCTGAAGCGTCTGATGATAAAAAGCAAAAACCGCTAGACTCAGAAAACCAATCTGAAGCCTAAGCCCACGCGATATAAAACCCCGATTTTATCGGGGTTTTTTTGATCCTTGTTGGGACATCTCATGGAAATAACACACAAAAATAAACAACTCTCCCTGGATAGCCCTGTTGTAATGGGCATTCTCAATGTCACCCCAGATTCTTTCTCTGATGGGGGGCAATATCAGCAATCGAACAAAGCGATTGAACATGCCATGCAAATGCTTGCTGATGGCGCCACGATTCTCGATATCGGTGGTGAATCGACCCGTCCCGGCGCTGCTGACGTGGCAGAACAAGAAGAAATCGATCGGGTTGTACCTGTCATAAAAGCCATTCGTGCCCAATCGGACTGTTGGATTTCTATTGATACCAGCAAAGCGGCTGTGATGCGTGCCGCGATAGAGGCGGGGGCGGACTTGATTAATGATGTACGCGCCTTGCAAGAGCCTGGCGCACTCGAGGTGGCGGCTGAACGACAAGTCCCTGTGTGTATTATGCACATGCAAGGGCAGCCGCGTACCATGCAAGCTGCGCCAGCGTATGACAATGTTACCCGTGACGTAAAAGCGTTTTTAACCGAGCGAATCCAAGCGTGTGAAGCTGCCGGCATTTCAAGACAGCAGATTATCCTTGACCCTGGCTATGGGTTTGGTAAAAGCTTGGCCCACAATTATCAATTGCTTGCCGAGTTAGACAGCTTCCATGATTTTGGCTTGCCGGTGTTAGCGGGCATGTCGCGTAAATCAATGATCTATAAGCTAGTCGATAAGACACCACACGACATTTTAGGTGGTAGCATTGCATGCGCGACCTTGGCAGCGCAGAAAGGTGCGCACATTATTCGCGTTCATGATGTGAAAGAAACGGCGGACGCGCTGCGTGTGGTCGCCATGACAAAGCGTGCAGGCGCACTAGGAGAATAAAAACAATGGCAGAACGTAAATATTTCGGTACCGATGGGGTACGTGGCAAGGTAGGTGAATTCCCGATTACCCCTGAGTTTATGCTCAAGCTTGGTTGGGCTGCTGGGCGTGTCTTGTCGCAACAAGGTACTCGTAAGGTACTGATTGGTAAAGACACCCGTATTTCAGGCTATATGCTCGAATCGGCCCTCGAGTCAGGTTTATCTGCCGCTGGTCTTGAGGCCGCATTTACCGGTCCGATGCCAACCCCTGCGATCGCGTATCTGACTCAAACCTTCCGCGCTGAAGCGGGCATTGTGATCTCGGCTTCTCATAATCCGCACTACGATAATGGAATTAAATTTTTCTCGTCGGAAGGCACCAAGCTACCCGATGCGGTTGAGCTGGCTATCGAAGCCGAGCTTGAAAAGCCGTTGAGCTGTGTGGAGTCCGCCGAGCTGGGTAAAGCGAGCCGCATTAATGATGCCGCGGGGCGCTACATCGAATTCTGTAAAGGCACCTTCCCCAGCGCACTAAGCCTGAGCGGCCTCAAGATTGTGCTCGATTGCGCGCATGGTGCAACCTACCATATTGCTCCTTCAGTCTTCCGAGAGCTGGGGGCAGAGGTAACGACGATTGGTTGTGCCCCCAACGGCACCAACATTAACGACAAAGTTGGTGCGACAGACGTGCGTGCGTTGCAGCAGCGTGTTCTGGAAGAAAAAGCGGATCTTGGCGTTGCGTTTGACGGGGACGGCGATCGCGTGATCATGGTGGATCATCTTGGTAACAAGGTCGATGGTGATCAAATCGCCTATATCATTGCGCGTGAGAGCCTGCGTCGCGGTGAACTTAAAGGTGGTGTCGTTGGTACCCTGATGACCAACATGGGCATGGAACTGGCGCTTAAATCATTGGGTATTCCTTTTGCGCGCGCCAAAGTCGGTGATCGCTATGTGATGGAAATGCTGCAAGAGAAAGGTTGGCGTATCGGGGCAGAGAATTCCGGCCATGTGATTGTGCTGGATAAAGTGACTACCGGAGACGGCATTGTGGCTGCATTACAAGTGCTAGCCAGTGTTGCAGCGACCGGCATGGATTTAAAAACACTGACCGACGGTATGACGCTTCTGCCGCAAGTGCTGGAAAATGTCCGTTTTAAAGGTGATGTTGACCCACTACAAAGCGAAGCCGTGCTCGCCGCGAAAGCCAACGTGGAAGAAAAGCTGGGTGAAAAAGGGCGCGTACTGCTGCGCAAATCAGGTACTGAGCCACTTATCCGTATCATGGTTGAAGGGCCTGATGCGGAAACCGTAAAGGCTTATGCGCTTGAAATTGCAGAGGCAGTCAAAGCAAACTGTTAATAATTCATCAGCGGGTGGTTATAGAATGCGCAAACAGTGCCGAAATCAGGGTTTTTTGCATTTTTCTCTTGTTTCGGCATCAGGCTTTCGCTAGTATTCACCCGCTCCCAACGAAGGGGGCTGCGCTGGCTGAGAAGTAACACTGCCGGCTCAACAACCTGGAGCATAGGTGGAACCATGTACGAAATTCTACTTGTGATTTATCTGTTGGCCGCAATCGGTGTAATTGGCCTGGTTCTGGTTCAGCAAGGTAAAGGCGCAGATATGGGAGCCTCGTTCGGGGCTGGAGCATCAAACACAGTATTTGGCTCTGGCGGCTCTGGAAACTTTTTAACCCGAATGACAACCGGTTTTGCAATTGCATTTTTTGCCCTGAGCTTGGTGCTAGGTAACATGACAGCCCATAAGCCAAAAGCGCAAAGCGGTTTTGAAGATTTAAGTCAGCCTGCTGTAGAACAGCAAGCGACACAAACTGAGAATGAAATCCCTGTTGATAACAGCGAGATCCCTCAGTAAAAAATTTGCCGAGGTGGTGGAATTGGTAGACACGCTATCTTGAGGGGGTAGTGCCTGTATGGGCGTGCGGGTTCAAGTCCCGCTCTCGGCACCAAGGTTCTCAAAGTGCAATCACTTGCACCTTTGAAAGAAAAGGCGATATAATCATTGCCACTCGGACGCGGGATGGAGCAGTCTGGTAGCTCGTCGGGCTCATAACCCGAAGGTCGTCGGTTCAAATCCGGCTCCCGCAACCAAATTTAGGTTTTGGAAGGTTAGGCTGCTGCACAGCAGAAGGTTGTCGAAGCTGCACTTCGCGATAAAATCCATCTTCCGCAACCACATTTAGTTAGCTGTTTACTCAACTGCTAAACTGAAAGACGCGTTAGCGTTCTTTTACAAAGTTACGCTAACTCGGCTAGCCAACGGCTGGCCGTTTTGCCCTCGGGGCAGTGCCAATAAAAACCATTTTTATCGGCACGGAGAGTTACTCTCTCGTTATTGCTGAAATATTTCCGAGACCAGCGATAACGGCTATACCAAAGACATGCGTCACTGGTATAGCATCAGGGTCCAGTTACATTAAACCCCGATTATCGGGGTTTTTTGTTATCTGAAAACGACCATTCGGATAGTAACTGGGCTTTTAAGCCCTTTTTTTATTTCTGGGGTTTGGAATGACAGGATTAGAGAAACAACTGACTGAACTTTTGACCGCGCCGGTTGAGGCGTTGGACTATGAGTTAGTTGGACTAGAGTTCGTTCGGGCTGGCCAACACTCAACATTGCGTATTTTTATTGACCATGAAAATGGCATTACTGTCGACGATTGCGCCGATGTAAGCCGTCAGGTTAGCGCAGTGTTGGATGTGGAAGACCCAATCACAGTGGCGTACAACCTGGAAGTGTCATCGCCAGGCGTGGATCGCCCACTGTTCACCGCTGATCATTATCAGCAATTCATCGGGCATGAAGTGAACATCGTGCTGAAAATGGCTATGCAAAACCGCCGTAAGTGGAAAGGAGAAATCCTTTCTGTCGATGGCGACACCATCACGGTTCGCGTTGACGGCCAAGATGAGGCGTTTGCCTTGAGTAATATCGCCAAAGCAAACCTGGTTCCTTCATTTTMAAAGTAAATGAGGCATTAGTAGATGAATAAAGAAATCTTGGCTGTTGTCGAAGCGGTCTCAAACGAAAAAGCCGTTCCGCGTGAGCGTATTTTTGAGGCACTGGAAACCGCACTGGCAACGGCAACCAAAAAGAAGTACGAAGCCGACATTGATGTACGTATCGCCATTGATCGCAAAACCGGTGAATTCGATACCTTCCGTCGTTGGCTCGTGGTTGACGAAGTCACATTGCCAACCCGTGAAATAACATTGGAAGCGGCGCAATACGAAGACGAAACGATTGAACTTGGTGGTTACATCGAAGACGAAATCGAGTCTGTCACTTTTGACCGTATTACCACCCAAACCGCGAAGCAGGTGATTGTACAAAAAGTACGTGAAGCTGAGCGTGCACAAGTGGTTGAACAGTTCATGGATAACGAAGGTGAACTGGTTACCGGTGTAGTGAAAAAAGTGAATCGTGATGTAATCATCGTGGATCTGGGTAATAACGCAGAAGCCGTGATTCAGCGTGACGATCAACTACCGCGTGAAAACTTCCGTCCAGGCGACCGCGTCCGTGGCTTGCTGTATGCTGTGCGCCCAGAAGCGCGTGGTTTCCAGCTCTTCATGACGCGCTCAAAGCCAGAGATGCTGATCGAACTGTTCCGCATTGAAGTGCCGGAAATTGGCGAAGAAATGATTGAGCTGATGGGTGCAGCACGCGATCCAGGCTCACGTGCGAAAATTGCGGTGAAGACCAACGACAAACGCATTGACCCTGTCGGCGCTTGTGTCGGTATGCGTGGTGCGCGCGTCCAAGCCGTTTCGGGTGAGTTAGGCGGTGAGCGTATTGACATCGTGCTTTGGGACGATAACCCAGCGCAATTTGTGATCAATGCAATGGCACCAGCCGATGTGGCCTCTATCATCGTCGATGAAGACACCCACACCATGGATATTGCTGTTGAGGCAGATAACCTAGCACAGGCGATCGGCCGCAATGGTCAAAACGTACGTTTAGCGTCACAACTGACCGGTTGGGAACTGAACGTCATGACGGTTGAAGACCTTCAGAAAAAACACCAAGAAGAAGCACAAGCCTCATTGGAGCTGTTTGTTAAACACCTCGACATCGATGAAGACTTTGCCGCGACCTTGGTTGACGAAGGTTTCACCACTCTAGAAGAAGTGGCCTACGTTCCAACGAGCGAAATGCTCGAAATTGATGGCCTAGATGAAGACACTGTCGACATTTTGCGCTCACGTGCCAAAGAAGCGTTGACCACCATCGCACTGGCACAAGAAGAGTCGCTGGAAGGCGCTGAGCCTGCTGACGATCTGTTGGCGCTGGAAGGTCTTTCTCGCGAAATGGCCTTTAAATTGGCGGCGAAAGGCGTGAAAACGCTGGAAGATCTTGCCGACCAAGGCACCGATGATCTGTTGGACATTGAAGGATTGGACGAAGTAAGTGCGGGCGAGCTCATTATGGCAGCACGTAATATTTGCTGGTTCAGCGACGAAGCGTAAAGACGGCAAAGGAGGAGCAGAATGTCAGAGGTTACAGTACATACACTGGCGAAGGAAATTGATACGCCAGTCGATCGTCTGCTGAAGCAGTTTAAAGAAGCTGGTATGCAAAAGTCAGCTGACGATCAGGTAAGCCAAGATGAAAAACAAGCCTTGTTGGCGCATCTCAAACGTGAGCACGGCGACAACGGCAATGCTCCGACGCGTCTGACGCTACAGCGCAAAAAACGCAGCACGCTGAGCGTCTCAGGAGCTGGCGGAAAGAACAAAGATGTCCAAGTTGAGGTGCGTAAGAAACGCACCTATGTGAAACGTAGCGAGCTTGAAGAGCAAAAGGTTGCGCAAGAAGCGGAAGAACGTGCCAAACGTGAAGCCGAAGAGAAAGCGCGCCAAGAAGCTGAAGAGCAAGCGAAGCGTGAAGCAGAAGCGAAAGCCAAGCGTGAAGCTGAAGAAAAAGCCAAACGCGAAGCTGAAGAGAAAGCCAAACGCGAAGCCGAAGAGAAAGCTAAGCGTGAAGCCAAACCGCAAGCGCAACCACAAAACGAGCAGTCCGAAGAGGACGCAGCGGAGACTGCTGCGGCTCGTGCTGCCGATGCGCAAGCGAAGAAAGAAGCTGATGAACTTAAGCGTCGCCAGGAAGAGGAAGCCAAGCGTAAAGCTGAAGAAGAAAGTCAGCGGCAGTTAGAAGAGGCACGCAAAATGGCAGAAGCAAACCAAGAACGCTGGTCTGAACAAGATCAAGCGCTAACCACCATGGAGGCAGCTGATCACCATACAGTTACCTCTCAGTATGCCCGCGAAGCGGAAGACGAAGCGGATCGTCGCGAAGAAAGTGCTGCACCGCGTCGTAAGAAAAAGAAAAAAGCGACTCAAGCTGAGGATAAATCACCTCGTGGCCGTCGTGGCAAAGGTGGGAAAGGCAAAGGCCGCATGGCTAAGCCAACCTCGATGCAACACGGTTTTAAAAAGCCAGCGCAAAAAGTAAACCGTGAAGTTGAAATCGGTGAAACCATCACCGTTGCCGAGTTGGCCAACAAAATGGCGGTAAAAGGCGCTGAAGTCGTTAAAACCATGATGAAAATGGGCGCGATGGCGACCATTAACCAAGTGATTGACCAAGAGACTGCACAGCTTGTTGCAGAGGAAATGGGTCACAAGGTTATCTTGCGTAAAGAAAACGAGCTGGAAGAAGCGGTACTGTCTGATCGTGACAACAATGCACCCGTTGCGCCACGTGCGCCAGTCGTTACCATCATGGGTCACGTTGACCATGGTAAAACCTCGCTGCTTGACTACATCCGTAAGGCACACGTTGCCACGGGCGAAGCGGGCGGTATTACCCAGCACATTGGTGCGTACCACGTACAAACCGACAATGGCATGATCACATTCCTGGATACCCCAGGACACGCCGCGTTTACCGCGATGCGTGCACGTGGTGCCGGTGCAACGGATATCGTTGTCTTGGTGGTTGCTGCCGACGACGGCGTAATGCCACAAACCATCGAAGCGATCCAACACGCAAAAGCGGCCGGTGTGCCTCTTATCGTGGCGGTGAACAAGATGGATAAAGAGGGTGCTAACCCTGACAACGTGAAGAACGAACTGGCACAGCATGACGTGATCCCAGAAGACTGGGGTGGTGAGAACATGTTTGTTCACGTGTCTGCGAAACAAGGCCAAAACATCGATGCGCTTCTAGAAGCTATCTTGCTGCAATCAGAAGTCCTTGAGCTGAAAGCGGTTAAAGATGGTATGGCGCGTGGCGTTGTGGTTGAATCTCGCCTCGACAAAGGCCGTGGTCCAGTTGCTACCGTATTGGTTCAAGAAGGTACGCTCAAAAAAGGCGATATCGTTCTGTGTGGTCTGGAATATGGCCGTGTCCGTGCGATGCGTGATGAAAATGGCCAAGAAGTAGAAGAAGCGGGACCTTCGATTCCTGTGGAAATTTTAGGCCTATCTGGCGTGCCTGCTGCGGGTGATGAAGCCACAGTTGTGCGTGACGAGAAGAAAGCGCGTGAAGTGGCGCTCTATCGTCAAGGCAAGTTCCGTGACGTGAAGCTGGCGCGTCAGCAAAAAGCCAAACTGGAAAACATGTTCTCGAACATGGAAGAAGGTGAAGTGGCTGAGCTGAACATCGTGCTTAAGGCTGACGTACAAGGCTCAGTGGAAGCGATCAACGATGCACTGGTTAAGCTCTCAACTGACGAAGTAAAAGTGAAAGTTGTGGGTTCTGGTGTTGGTGGTATCACTGAAACTGACGCAGTACTTGCGGCCGCGTCTAACGCCATTATCTGTGGCTTTAACGTGCGTGCGGATGCCGCTGCGCGTAAGACCATTGAAGCGGAAAGCTTGGATCTGCGTTACTACTCTGTCATCTACACCATGATTGATGAAGTGAAACAAGCGATGAGCGGTATGCTTGCGCCTGAATTCAAACAAGAAATCATCGGTTTGGCAGAAGTGCGTGATGTCTTCAAATCACCAAAACTGGGCGCCATTGCTGGTTGTCAGGTATCTGAAGGTGTGATTAAGCGTAACAACCCAATTCGTGTCCTACGTGAAAACGTGGTTATCTACGAAGGTGAGTTGGAATCACTACGCCGCTTCAAAGATGATGTGAACGAAGTGAAGAAAGGCTACGAATGTGGTATTGGCGTGAAGAACTACAATGATGTTCGCGTTGGTGACCAAATCGAAGTTTATGAAACCGTTGAGATTCAACGTTCAATTGACTAATTGAACGCGACAATACAACGAGGTTGTTTGGATACACCGTGGGGGGAGGCGCATGCGCTTACCCCCATTTTGTTGAGAGAAAAGATTATGGGTAAAGATTTTAGCCGTACTGATCGCGTTGCGCATCAGCTGCAAAAAGAGATTGCACTGATCCTACAACGCGAAATCAAAGACCCTCGCATCGGAATGGTCACCGTATCCGATGTGCAAATTTCACGTGATCTGGCGTATGCCAAAGTCTTCGTGACCTTTTTAACCGTCGATGAGCAAGCGCCTACCGAGAGCCTAAAGGCGCTGAACGAAGCCAGTGGCTACATCCGTTCATTGGTTGGCAAAGCGATTCGTTTGCGTGTGACCCCTGAGCTGACCTTCGTGTTTGACGAGTCACTGACTGAAGGGATGCGTATCTCGAACTTGGTCAGCAAGGCAGTACGCGATGACGATGAACGTCGCGGTGATGATGAAAAAGGTGAGGAGTAACTGATGGCGCGTCGTCAACGTCGTCGAGGTCGTCCGGTGGATGGGATTATCCTACTCGATAAACCAACCGGCATGACGTCCAATGATGCTTTACAAAAAGTAAAACGTATCTTCTTTGCGGAGAAAGCAGGCCACACGGGAGCACTGGATCCACTTGCAACTGGGATGCTGCCGATCTGTTTGGGTGAGGCAACCAAGTTCTCTCAGTTTCTGCTCGACTCCGATAAACGTTATCGAGTGGTCGCCAAGCTGGGTGAGCGTACCAATACTTCAGATGCAGATGGTGAAGTGGTAGAAACCCGTGACGTCAAAGTAAACCTAGGTTTGCTTGAGCGTTGTATTGCAAAATTCCGCGGGGAAACCCAGCAGATCCCATCGATGTTTTCGGCGTTGAAATACCAAGGGAAACCTTTGTATGAATACGCGCGCCAAGGCATCGAAGTACCACGTGAAGCGCGTACCATTAAGGTCTATCAGATTGAACTGCTGCGCTTTGAAGGTCATGAAATCGAGATGGAAGTGCATTGCTCAAAAGGCACCTACATCCGCACCATCGTTGACGATTTAGGTGAAATGCTTGGCTGTGGTGCACATGTCACGGCGCTGCGTCGTATTGGTGTGTCAGGCTATCCTGCGCGTAACATGGTGACCTTAGAGCAGCTTGAAAGTCTGCTTAACCAAGCGCGCGAGCAAGAGATCCAGCCAAAACAACTGCTCGATCCTTTGCTATTGTCACTTGATACGGCGGTACAAGATCTGCGCGAGATTAACCTACTGCCCGTCGTGGCAAGTTATGCGCTACAAGGTCAAGCGGTGCAAGTGCCTAACGCTCCGACCGAAGGGTATGTGCGTTTAACGGCTGGCGACGAGCGTCAGTTTATCGGTGTGGGTGAGATTGATGCTGATGGTCTGGTTGCGCCGCGCCGTTTGGTCGCGAGCCGTCAACCTGAGCCGCAAACCGCGCGCAGTGACAACGCCTAGATCACGTTGGCGGCACGCTCAGCTAAAACGCGCGCTTGCCAAGTACAGCTGGCACGAAACAGCGCGAGTATTATGCTGCGAATAAACGTACCGTATTTCAATCGCTAAGGTAGCGACGGTAAGAAACTGGCGTGATAGTCGGCAATAACATTGCGATACCCAGCTAAAACGGGTAGAATTCGCGCCTTCGGGCACTGGCTGAATCAGAGATTGGCTAGTGCATGATAATCACACACTCTTATTAGGAGAGCATTATGTCTCTGACTGCAGAAGCAAAAGCTAAAATCGTTGCTGATTTTGGTAAAACTGAGAACGACACTGGTTCACCAGAAGTTCAAATCGCCCTGTTGACTGCATCTATCAACGATCTGCAATCGCACTTCGCTGAGCACAAAGGTGACCACCACAGCCGTCGTGGCCTGCTACGCATGGTTTCACGTCGTCGTAAGCTGTTGGACTACCTGAAAAAGAACAATGTTGACCGTTACTTGGACGTTATCAAGCGTCTAGGCATCCGTCGCTAAGATTCTGGAGAAAAGGGAGCTCAGGCTCCCTTTTCTTTTGCGATAAAAAACGCGCCATCGGAGTTATCCGTGGCGCGTTTTTTGTTTGACGATGTTTTGGTCTTCGCGCTACTGACGCAGTATCACTGACGAAGTACTTTCGCCGCTGCAACCATATTTTCTAATGCCGGGATCACCTCATCCCATTGGCGGGTTTTTAGGCCGCAATCTGGGTTTACCCACAACCTTTCTTCCGGAATACGGGCGGCAGCCTTTTTCATTAACGCAATGATTTGTGCCTGACTGGGAATGTTTGGCGAGTGAATGTCATACACACCAGGACCAATATCATTGGGATAGTCAAAATGATCAAATGCATCCAACAGTTCCATATCCGAGCGTGAGGTTTCAATGGTGATCACGTCGGCGTCCATGTCAGCAATCGATGCGATGATATCGTTAAACTCGGAATAACACATATGTGTATGGATTTGCGTCTCGTCACTCACGCCATTGGCGGCAATTTTAAACGCGTTGATGGCCCAATCGAGGTAGTGTTGCCACTCACTGCGGCGCAGAGGTAACCCTTCACGGAGTGCCGCTTCATCTATTTGAATGATTTTAGTGCCGGCTTTCTCAAGATCTTGCACCTCTTGGCGGATCGCCAGTGCCAGTTGGTTACAGGTCTGAGATCGTGGCTGATCATCACGCACAAATGACCAATTAAGAATGGTGACCGGTCCAGTGAGCATGCCTTTCAGCGGCTTATCAGTCAGAGACTGAGCGTACTGGGTCCACTCCACTGTCATTGCTTTCGGGCGCTCAATATCCCCAAATAAAATCGGCGGCTTCACACAGCGAGAACCATACGATTGTACCCAGCCAAACTGACTGAACACATACCCATCCAGCTGTTCGCCAAAGTACTCCACCATATCGTTACGTTCAGCTTCACCGTGAACCAAGACATCGAGCCCTAACGCTTCTTGCTTTTCCACCGCATGGGCGATCTCTTTGCGCATAATGTCTTGATAAGTGGCGGCATCAATGTCGCCCCTCTTGTATTGCAAGCGTGTTTGGCGAATGGCACTGGTTTGTGGAAATGACCCTATGGTGGTGGTCGGGAAGCGCGGCAGTTTAAGCTGCTCGTGTTGCACGCGAATACGTTCGGCAAATGGACGTTGCCGTGTTCCTAACTGCGGTGTGATTGCTGCCAATGCGGCTTGCACCTTAGGGTTGTGTACGCGCGGTGATTGCTGACGGCTTTCGATTGCTTCACGATTATTGTCCAGCGCTGACTGAACGGTCTGACGGCCGTGATTAAGGGCGCGAGCGAGTACATCCAGCTCCTCGAGTTTTTGATGGGCAAAGGCAAGCCAGTTTTTTACCTCAGGATCGAGCTTTTGTTCGCTCGCCAAATCGACCGGCACGTGCAGCAAAGAGCAAGAGGGTGCGAGCCAGAGGCGATCCCCCAAAGATTGATGAATCGGTTCGAGCCACTCTAACGTAGCATCAAGGTTAGTTTTCCAAACATTACGACCATTAATCACACCCAGAGACAGAACGTGTTGATCGCTAAGCGATTCACGGTATGCATCCACATCCCCTCGGCCACGAATAGCATCCAAGTGCCAGCCGTCAACGGGCAACGATTGCGCTAATGGACGATTTTCAGCTTGCTCGCCGAAGTAGCTCGCCAGCAATAACTTGACCTTCGTTTGGCTTAATGCACGATACGCGGTTTTTAGCGCCGTCTGCCATTCAGGCGTGAGCTCCGTGACCAAGATCGGCTCATCGATTTGGATCCACTCAATGCCTTTCTCTGCCAGTTTGTTCAGTAAGGTTTGATATACGGGTAAGAGCTTATCGAGCAGATCTAGCTTGTTAGAGGCATCTTTTTCCTTACCTAGCCACAGATACGTGACGGGACCGACTAAAACCGGTTTGGCCTGAACACCAGCTTGTTTGGCTTCTTCTATTTGCGTCAATAGATTTTCAGCATGAAGACTAAACGTTGTTTGCGCGGTAAATTCTGGCACGATGTAGTGATAGTTAGTGTCAAACCACTTAGTCATCTCACCGGCGTGCACGCACTGGCAAGCACTATCGTTTGCTGAGCGACCGCGAGCGACGCGGAAGTAGTTGTCAAGGTCGTTGTCTTGGTGCGAGGCAACACGTTCAGGCACATTGCCGACTAAAAAGCTGGTGTCGAGTACATGATCATAAAATGAAAAGTCGCCAACGGGAGCGATGTCGAGTTCACTTTGTTGTTGCCAGTGACTGCGGCGCAGATCTTTCGCAAGATCGGTTAAGTCTTGTTGTGATGATTCGCCACGCCAGTAACGCTCGAGTGCAAATTTAAGTTCACGCTGTGCGCCGATACGTGGAAAGCCGAGATTATGAGTTTTAGCCATCTATACGTCCTCCTTTTCGATTGAAATCAGCATAGGGCTTTCTCGTTATGAACTAAAATGGCATTATTTCATCAATCAATGAATTTTGGTCATGGAAAAGACATGTTAGAACGTCACCACCTTCATATTCTGCGTGCCATCAAAGAGCAAGGGTCGCTTACCGCAGCCGCAGAGAGGCTATACCTCACTCAATCCGCGATCAGCCACGCAATGAAAAAACTGGAAAGCCAGCTCGGGATTCGTTTGTGGCAAAAGTCGGGGCGACAGCTTCATTTTACGCAAGCAGGTGAGTACTTGCTTACACTGTCTGAGCGTATGCTTCCTCAGTTCGAACACGCTGAACAGCAACTTAAACAATTTGCACAAGGCCAGCGTGGCACACTGCGCATTGGTATGGAGTGTCATCCTTGTTATCAGTGGTTGCTTAAGGTGGTTGAGCCTTTCTTGCATCAATGGCCGGATGTGGATGTTGACGTTAAGCAAAAGTTCCAATTTGGTGGTTTGGGCGCATTATTTGGCCATGAGATTGATGTACTCGTCACGCCCGATCCTTTGCTCAAGCCAGGTATAGAGTACGTATCCGTATTCGATTATGAACTCGTGCTGGTTACTCATCGCCAAAGTGCTCTGGCAGCGTTTGACTACGTTGAGCCCCATCAAGTGACGCAAGACGTCCTGATCACCTACCCAGTCGATCAATCGCGTTTAGATGTCTTTACCCAGTTCTTGGCGCCGGCGCACTGTGCCCCACGCAAACACAAAACGATTGAAACCACAGATATCATGCTGCAAATGGTTGCCGCAGGGCGAGGGATTGCGGCTTTGCCCAAATGGCTGGCTTTAGAATATCAACAGCGTTTAAACCTACATATTCTTCGCATGGGCGAACAAGGCATTCACAAGGCCATTCATCTTGGGATGCGAGAAGAAAAACGGGATGATTACATTGATGATTTTATCGTCAAGGCGCGTGATATATCGCTAGAACATTGCGAGTAAGTAAGCTTTATACAAGGTCGATTATCATACTGATCTAGCAACACATTCGCTCGATCTCATAAGACATGTTCTCCCTTGCCTATTTGTCTCATTTTTGAGCCGTATGGGTCGCACATTTCTGGTTAAAATCGCTTTTATCTATGTCTATATGCTTAGATAATCTGAGGTAATAGATATTTTGAATGCGTCTCACACTTTTCTCGGTTAAAGAGTCTTGTACTATGAAATCAATCTCGCTCTCTCGCAACGTTACAATCGACACAATTCAAGGCAGTGGCCGTGTTTTAGTCAATGGTGAACTGACCACACTCAGCGAAGGGGCTACGCTCCCGTCGGGAACCCAGCTTGGCTTGCCGGATAGCAGTGACACTGTTATCACCTTGAGTGACGGGACACGGCTTATGATTGAACCGCAGAGTGAATCGTCGGACTCTCTTTTTGACGCATTACCACAAGACGTCCAAGACGAAATCGCAGACATTCAGCAGCAAATCCTTGACGGTGAAGGCGAGATCACCATTCAAGAAGATCAGGCGACGGCTGCGGGGCAAGACGCGACCGGAAGTGGCTCGTGGAGCTATGTGAACATTGCGCGTGATGGAAGCGAGACCATCGCAAGCTCTGGATTTGACTCAGACTCGATTGCTAATAACGTAGGCGCGATTAGCACTAACCAAGAAGATGGCTTTGGGCGCTTGGTAGATACGACGGCGCCCAACGCGCCAGGTGTAACCATCCTCAACGATGCAAATAATGATGGTGTAATTAGCAGCCAAGAAATTGGCGGTGGTATCCGTGTATCTATCGATCTAACGGGCACCAACGCCACACAGCCGATGACGTGATTAACAAAGCCGAAAGCGGACAAACCATCGCGGTGACCGGTACGGCGAAAGGTGGCGACATCAGCGAAGGCGATGTGGTGACCATGACCATCAATGGTACCGAGTACACCACCACCGTGGATGGCAGTGGCAACTGGACAGTGGATGTGGCGGGTGCCGATCTGGCCGCGGACACCGAGTTCGAGGTGATCGTGAGCTCGACAGATGACGTGGGCAATACGGTAGAAAGCACTGGCTCATCAGAGCATACGGTGGATACGGCGGCCCCAGGCGAAGGTGGCGATAGCAGCAACAGCATCGCGTTCGACGATGCCGATGACCTGATCAACGAGAGCGAACAAACCTCCGTGACCTTCAGCGGCACGGTGGAAGACGGTGCGGCGATAGACAGCATCGTGATCAGCGACGGCGACGCCAACACGGCCGACATCACCGTGGATGCGAACGACATCAGCGTGGATGGTGATGGCAACGTGACCGTCATAGGCCAAGACGTGAGCAGCCTGGCCGATGGCGAGCTGACGGTGACCATGACGGTGACCGATGAAGCCGGAAACCAGGGCAGCGTGACGGATGTAGTTACGCTGGACACCGAGTACGGCGAAGACGGCGACGATGATGGCGATGGCATCACGCCGGCAAGTGTGAGCATCACGGACAGCACAGCTGACGACAATGATGATGAAATCACGGGCGACGAAACCGCGACCATCACGGTGAACTTCGGCGAGGGCGTGAGCTCAGGCTCAGCGCAAGTGGTCATCAGCGATAGCGATGCAGATAACGACGCGACAGTGACGTTAGACTTTACCTTGAATGCGGATGGCACGCTGACGTATGACGGCAGCACGATCGAGGCAGATGCAGGCGGCAACTACACTATCACAGGTGTGGACGTCAGCGGCCTGTCGAATGGCACCGTAACGGCGAACGCGACGTTCACTGACCAAGATGGCAACGTAGAGACCGCAGACGACACGGTTGCGAAAGACACCGAGTACGGCGAAGACGGCGACGATGATGGCGATACCATCACGGCACCAAGCGTGCTCATCACCGACAGCACAGCTGACGACGGTGATGATGAAATCACGGGCGACGAAACCGCGACCATCACGGTGAACTTCGGCGAGGGCGTGAGCTCAGGCTCAGCGCAAGTGGTCATCAGCGATAGCGATGCAGATAACGACGCGACAGTGACGTTAGACGTTACCTTGAATGCGGATGGCCACAGCTGACGACGGTGATGATGAAATCACGGGCGACGAAACCGCGACCATCACGGTGAACTTCGGCGAGGGCGTGAGCTCAGGCCCAGCGCAAGTGGTCATCAGCGATAGCGATGCAGATAACGACGCGACAGTGACGTTAGACGTTACCTTGAATGCGGATGGC
>NZ_MUFK01000012.1:0-74666 GCF_001996085.1 Salinivibrio sp. PR5 | reverse complement strand
ATTAAAAGTCGTGTATTTATCCGCTGAAAACCCTCACGTCCATCTACCACGCAATGATGACGGTCTCAAAATGCCGCTTTCATCAACACTCAATTCCGACAAAATGACAGAAGCCGATCAAGGCCACAGCTTTTGTCATAATGTAAGTTGCATAATGGCGCCGCTTGATACCTGACGCACACTTTTTTACTGGAGATTTTATTATGCGTTTGATGCCTTCTGCGGTCGCTACAGCGGTAGTTGCCGGCCTGCTTGCTACCTCTGGCAGTGCCTTTGCCGACACCGTCAATTTACGTGTGATTGAAACCACCGACATTCACACCAACGTGATGGACTACGACTACTACAAAAACAAGCCCTCGCAAAAAATCGGCTTAGTCCGCGCCGCCACTGTGGTGAAACAAGCGCGTGATGAGGCAAAAAATGCTCTTTTGGTCGATAATGGCGACCTGTTGCAAGGCAGCCCGATGGGCGATTACATGGCCAGCAAAGGTATCAAACCCGGTGAAGTGCATCCGGTATATAAAGCGATGAACTTGCTCGATTATGAAGTGGGCAACATTGGCAACCATGAGTTCAACTACGGCTTAGCGTTCTTAAAAGAGTCGATTAATGACGCCAACTTCCCGTATATCAACGCCAACGTGTTTGATGCAGAGACTGGCGAGCACTACTTTGACCCGTATTTAATTAAAGAATACCAACTCAAAGATGAAGACGGTGACAGCCATACCATCAAAGTCGGTTACATTGGCTTTGTCCCGCCGCAGATCATGACTTGGGATAAAGCGAACCTTGAAGGCAAAGTGATTGCCAAAGACATTAAGCAAACCGCTGAAAAACTTGTCCCAGAAATGAAAGCCAAGGGCGCGGACGTAGTAGTGGCCATTCCACACTCTGGCGTCTCTCAAGCACCGTATAAAGCGATGGCTGAAGACTCTGTCTATTACCTATCAGAAGTCGATGGCATTGACGCGATTGCCTTTGGTCACTCACACGCGGTATTCCCAAGCGATGATTTTGCTAATATTCCCGGTGCCGATATTGAAAAGGGCACCATCAATGGCGTGGCCAGTGTGATGGCCGGTCGCTGGGGCAGCCATGTTGGCGTGATAGATTTGAAGCTCGAGCAAGTCGATGGCCAGTGGCAAGTGGTGGATAGTGAAGCGCATGCTCGCCCTATCTTTGACCGGGCCAGCGGCAAAGCGTTGGTCGATGCCGATAAAGACCTGCTCAAAGCCGTTGAAAAAGATCACAATGCCACTCGTGAGTTCGTTAATCAGCCAATTGGCCAAGCCAATGATGTGATGTACTCCTATTTGGCATTGCTCCAAGATGACCCCACCGTACAGATTGTTAACTTGGCACAGCAAGACTATGTCGAGCGTATGATCCAAGGCGATCCCGACTTAGCAGAGCTACCGGTACTGTCTGCTGCCGCGCCTTTTAAGGCCGGTGGTCGCAAAAACGATCCGAGCAACTTTACCGAAGTAGAAGCCGGCCAACTGACGTTCCGTAACGCCGCCGATCTTTACCTGTACCCAAATACCTTGGTCGCACTGAAAGTATCTGGCGCTGAGTTAACACAATGGCTGGAATGCAGCGCCGGTCAATTTAACCAAATCGACCCCAATGCGAAGCAGCCTCAGACGCTAGTGAACTGGGACGGATTCCGTACTTACAACTTTGATGTGATTGACGGGGTAGAGTATCAAATTGATATCACTCAACCCGCGCGTTACGACGGCGATTGTAATGAAGTGAATCCAGACGCATCACGCATCGTCAATCTCACCTATCAAGGCAAACCGGTTGACCCTGAGCAAACCTTCTTGGTCGCCACCAACAACTACCGCGCTTATGGCGCGAAGTTCCCGGGCACCGGCAGCGATCATATTGCCTTTGCCGCGCCGGATGAAAACCGCACAGTGGTCGCCAACTACATCAGCCGCGTAAGTGATGAAAAAGGCCAAGTCACGGTGAGTGCTGACAACAACTGGTCCATCGCCCCAATAAAAGGCGATGCCATCGTGCACTTTGAAACCTCACCCAGCGAGAAAGCCGCGCAATTTATTGAGCAAAAAGGCCGCTGGGCGATGACGAAAGCCGGTAAAGATGACGTTGGCTTCGCGGTCTATCGCGTCGATTTAAGCCAGCCTCGCCAATAAATAGCCTGCATAATAAATAGTCTTTGAATACCGCAGCTTGTCTGCGGTATTTTTTATCTTTAATCAGGAGGACGTCGTATGGAATGGCAACGGGCAACCTTTGACACACTAGATACGCGCACTTTATTCACATTGATGAAATTGCGTGTCGATGTGTTTGTGGTCGAGCAGGCGTGTGCTTATCCAGAACTAGACGCACATGATACCGCACCAGAAACCGTGCATTTACTGGGCTGGCTGAATGGCGAGCTAGCCGCTTATGCCCGTATTCTTGCACCGGGCGCGAGTTACGCTGGAAGCAGCATTGGCCGCGTGATCATTGCCCCCGCACATCGCAGCGGACAATGGGGGCATCAGCTCATCCGCCAAGCCGTTCAACTATGCCAACAGCAATGGCCCGCACAAAACATCGAAATAGGCGCTCAAGCTCACCTACAACACTTTTACCAAAAGCATGGTTTTGTGGCCTTTTCCGAGCCCTATCTGGAAGACGGGATCCCACATATTGATATGCGCCTTTCCACTCCATAAAAAAATCCCGCGACAGTGCGCGGGATTTTATGTCTAGGCAAATAACAAGCTTGTTGAGTTCAGCTGTTTCTTTGCGAGCGTCCGTGGCGTTACTTGGTCAAACGGAAACGCTGCATGGTGCTTTGCAGTGAGTGCGCCAACTGGCTGAGCTCGCTACACGCTTGCGCGGTTTGATCCGCACCGCCCGCCACTTCTTGTGACGAATCGTTGATGCGCTCAATGTTGCGGCTTAGCTCATCGGCAACCGAGTCTTGCTCACCACAAGCACTCGCAATCTGCATGCCCATATCGGCAATGTTCTCAACCGATGTTTCGATGCCACGGATCAATTGCTGCGCTTGGCTACCTTGCTCCACACACTGCTCGATACTCTCACGGCTTTGAGTGGTGGCATCGCGCGCTTGGGTCGCGAATTGCTGGAGCTTCTCGATAATTTCAGTAATTTCACCCGTCGAGTCTTGGGTACGGCCGGCCAGTGTGCGGACTTCATCGGCTACCACCGCAAAGCCGCGGCCAGACTCACCGGCACGCGCCGCTTCGATCGCCGCATTCAGTGCCAACAGGTTAGTTTGCTCGGCGATATCACGAATAACATCCACCACAACGTTGATTTGCTTCGACTGCTGGTCCAACTCGTTGACTGTGTCACCCGTTTTACGCATGTCTTCTGCCACTTTGGTGATAGCTCCCACCATGCTATCGACATCACGCCCACCGAGGCGTGCCTGCTCACTGGCTTCGTTAGCCGCGGTCGACGAGCTTTCGGTATTCTGCGCAACATCCGCGACAGTGGCTTTCATTTGCGCCATCGCAGTGGCAACTTGCGAAATCTCATGTTGCTGACTTTGCATGCCGCTTGAAGTTTGGCTAGACACCGCACTCACTTCTTCGACCGCACTGCTTAGCTGGGTCACCGCAGCAATCACTTCTTCAATCAAGCTACGCAAGCTATCTTGCATAGCAATACTCGAGTCTGCCAACTGCCCCATTTCATCGTTACCGATTTGGCTACGATCTAATTGGTAAGTCAGGTCGCCCTTGGCAATCGCAGAGGATTGTTCCATCACCAAACGGAGTGGATTAATAATCGCGCGGGTGAAGATAATTGCGACCACAATCATAAAGGCGATTACTGCGAACAGTACGCCGATAATGGTCATACTCACTGTCGACACTTGATTGAGCATAGTGGTGCGGTTTGAGGTGATAAAGCCTTGCGTTAACTTTGACATCTCTTTCAGCGCAGCATCTAGCTTTAAGAAGGTGTTAAATGAGTTTGATAGAATGCTTTGTGCCTCTGACAACTGACCATTTTCAACGAGAGACGGGAAGTTTTTCAGCTCTTCGTTGTATTTAGCCCAGTTATTTTGAATTCGAGTAAAGATGGCTCTTTCATTGTCGTACCAAAGCGTCTGTTCGTAGGCATCAAGATCTTGACTGTATTGACGTTTCATCGCTTGCAAGTCATTGGCAATCTCGCGACGTCGAGTCATATCATCGAAAGTTAGAACGGCGTACTGGTCTTGACGAATACGAACAATTTCTTCACTTAAACGCTCAAGCTCTAATACCGCAGGTAGGGTATCGTCAGTAAAGTTCAGCATATTATCGCGCATGCCGCTCACTTGGGTAAAAATGTAAAACCCAAAGATCGCGACGGCGATACCAATCAGGGAAAAAGCCGCAGTAAACTTTTTACCAATAGATAAATTCTTCAACATGGAAAAGCGAGTCCTCAACAGATTTATGGTTAGCGTGTCAATGCCTGGACATCCATGTTGAGGCGGCTTGCGTGTATCCCCTACACAGCCGGCGCGAATACTAGCACAAAAATTCACCAAAGTGTGACATAAAACTCATTATTTTCTGAAAAAGTATGTCATGCACGCTGGTCAAATTCGCAGGCACGGTCGCGTAATTTAGCGAATAATCGCTAAAAACCTCCAAATCACAGCATAAACCCAGCCATATTGACTGATTTATTAAAAAGTAGATGAAAAAAACACCAACGGCGAATTTATCGGCACGGAAGTTTAAAAAACAAACAAGAAGGAAAGCGTAGGCACGGTGACTCCGTGCCTGAAAAGAAAGACTAGCGTTGGCGCGCAAAGCCTCCATCCGATAAACGGAAATACAATACGGACTGACCTGCCTGCGTTTCCACTTGAAGAATGTCGAGCGCGCCACTGTCGGTGCGCTTAAACCGAATCCATTGACCCGGCTGGATACGGCTAATGGGTTTTCCTTCGCCTTCGATATTGGCAATCGCGTAAAGATCGGTCAGCGCCAAGTCATTATCGCGAAACACCTTAGCAAGCGTATCTCCTTGCTCAATTTGGTGACTGACCCAGTCACTTTCCGGCGTGGAAGGTTGTGATGCCTCCGGCTGTGGGCTGTCTGTTGACACGGCACTGCGTTTGGGTTGTGCTTGAGTATCAATCGCCACAGAGCGGCGCTCCTGAGGCGGCGCAGTCGTTTCAGTCGAGGACGGTGCGGGCAATAGGCTTAGTACCAACACCAAAGGAACCAACACCATTAATAATCGTTGGTGCAAGCGAGGTAGACGCAGCCAAGCGTGGCGTATTGTGCGTATCCATGCCATGTCTTGCCACTGCCCTTTCCTATCGGATGAAGAAGCGAGCATTCGTCCCCATCTCACGCACCAATCTTTAAATTGTGTACGCATTGCTGTTAACTTCATTGCCACTCCGCGCATATTTTGATGTTTTACCCTCATATTGGACGCCTTTTGCGTACAAAAGTTTACCCACGAAACCATCACCTGTTATCCTTTCACACTTTATTCACGCAAAAAAGAGAGACGTTATGTCTGACGTACAACTAGAAACCGTCGAGCAAAAAGCAAGCTATGGCATCGGCCTACAAATGGGTCAACAACTGGCAGGCAGTGGCCTTGAAGGCCTACAAGTCGATGCGATTGCTAAAGGCATCAGCACGGCACTGGCTGGCGAAATGCCAGAAATCGAAATTGACGACATCAATAACGCCCTGCGCGAGCTTCACACAAAAGCAGAAGAAGTTCGTCAAGAAGCTGCAAAAGCACAAGCGGCTGAAGGCGATGCCTTCTTAGCGGATAACGCAAAGCGTGATGAAGTGACCGTGACCGAATCTGGCCTCCAGTACGAAGTACTAGTAAAAGGCGACGGTGAGATCCCAACCAGCGATAAACAAGTACGTGTTCACTATCACGGTCAATTGATCGATGGCACTGTGTTTGATAGCTCAGTAACGCGTGGCGAACCTGTTGAGTTCCCTGTGACTGGCGTGATCAAAGGCTGGGTTGAAGCTCTACAAATGATGCCTGTAGGCTCAAAGTGGAAACTCTACATCCCACAAGATCTTGCCTACGGTGAGCGTGGTGCTGGCGCCGCTATCCCACCATTTGCGGCACTGGTATTTGAAGTCGAGCTGCTAGATATCCTGTAAGGATAAGGCGGTTTCTATTGCAAAGCGATGCCTCTGGCATCGCTTTTTTATTGGCGTTGGCAAAGTCGCGATGTAGCGATCCCATCTGGATATTGCGCTTCACGGTAACCATATTTTTTTACCTGCTCTAACATCTGCGGGCTCCCCATATACTTGGCTTGCACCTCATCAAATCTCTCCACAAACGCGTTATCTTCTTTACGAAAACCAATACCGACATAGTACCCGGTTTGGCTCGTCGCTTTCTCAGGATCACTCACAGAGATACTATCGGGCGCCTGTTTAGCCAGGTATAACGCCGTGAAATACGGTACCGCCCCTACCTCAGCACGACCCTCTTTCACGGCGGAAAGAATTTCAGCCGGTCCGGGGACTTGAATAATCAAAGACTCACTGAGTCCTGCATCACGCGCCGAAGTGACCATGTTGTATCCCACTCCTGTCACCAAACGCGCGCTTTCACGCACAACGTCAGGATAGTCATGAATATCTTTGGGGTTACCTTTCGGCACAATAAAAGCGTCGCGAAAGCGCCCAATGGGTTCAGAGAATGCAATTTTCTGACAACGACTGCCAAGAATATACATCCCGCCGGTGATGATATCGAATCGCTTCGCGCGCAAACCGGGAATTAATCCGCCCCATTCAGTGAAAACAGGCTCGATCTGACTGATCCCCATGCGCTTCAAGATATCGATGGTATAGTCATTAATCAGCCCAGTGGGTTTACCATCACTGTCCAAGTAAGCCCAAGGTTTCTCATTCGCAAATCCTAACCGCACAGGTTTCCCCGCTTCGATACGTGCGTTTAACGTCTCTGCCGACACAGTGCTAATCAAAAGCAGACTGGCGATGATAATGACAATTTGGCGCATGGTGCGTCCTTGAGACCCTTCACGGTCAATCAGTGATGATTTGATGTTAGCGAAAACCTACTTTCTGCCTTAAAAACTAAGCACACAATAGCTAAAAATGCCACCCCACCTGTCCCACGATTGCGACAAAGCGGCGCAGGCTCACAACATGAATTCGGGATATAAAAAAGCCCGGCTCGGGCCGGGCTTGGGTTGAGATTATTGCACGTACTCACGTGGGTTGACTGCGCCCCACCAGCTATAGATTTCTGGGAAGATCACATCCGCGTTGCTTTCGTACTCCACCGCCCCAATAGTCTCATCACCTTGCTGGCCGAATAGCACCACTTCATCATTAGGTGTCACTTGATCAGCAATATCAGTGACATCCACCATAATGGTGTTCATCGATGAAACACCAACCACAGGCACGCGATGGCCTTTGATCAACACATCGGCATTGTTCCCCATTTTACGCGGGAACCCATCTGAGTAGCCGACCGGCAAATTGGCAAGAATAGAATCACGCTCGACCGTATAAGTGCTGTCATACCCCACGGTACTGCCTGCCGGTAAGTGATGCAAAGACGCAACCTTGGTCTTAAAACTCATGATCGGCGGGAATTCGCGATTGGTTGGTTGATCGCCGTAAAGCACGCCGCCGGGACGTACCATATCAAAATGGCCTTCTGGCACGTTCAAGGTCACGAAAGAGTTGGCGGCATGGATCAGCACGTCTTCACGGTTTAAGTTGGCCTGTTCAATCAACCAATCGCTGTTGGACTTAAACTGCCCCAGCTTACTACGCACGTACTTGGCACTATAATTTGGGAAGTGCGTCATTATACCAACCACGTTGAATCTCGGATCAGTCGCAATCTCCATCGCAAGTTGCTTGCCATACTCCGATTCCATCTCGATGCCGTTTCGACCCATGCCTCCGGCGTTAAAAGCCATATGTACAGGGATGACAATGTCATGCTTGTCGGCAAGTTCACGCATTTGTTCTGCTTGCTCAGCCGAGCCTACAAGCTCCTGCATGTTTAACGCCAAACCACTTTCCATTTCTTGTAATGTGGCAGTCCGTACTCGCATGATCTCACCGGTGAAGCCGCCTTCACGTAGCGTGCGCGCTTCCTCGTTACTGGCAATACCCACGCAATCAATGCCATTAGCGATAACCACAGGTAGGAGACCCGCAATTCCATTGCCATACGCATCTGCCTTCATCACCACACACATTTTGGTGCCATCAGAAAGCTGTTGCTGAACACGTTGAATATTGTCATTAAAAGTGGCGGTGTTCACTTCCAGCCAACCATTGCCATGGCCCATATAACGCGAGCTGCTGGTGTCTGTGGTCGGTGTGGTTGACGAGGAATAATCAAGAAAGGCTGGTGCGCCAACCGCAACGACACCCGCTACGGCAAGGGCGACTAAAGAGAGTTTTTTGTTCATAAGCTTCACTGTTTGTCACGTGGATTCGGCGTCCGTGACGTGTGTGGAGGGACATAATCCTTCCTTCGCTTCCTGATTGCGCGCGCAATTTATATCACAGAAAGCATCACGGTTGATGGATAACTCAATAAAAAGATAGACAAACACCGTCGTTTGAACAAAAAAAAGCGCCACTTTAATTCGTGACGCATGTAAGTGACGCCTGTAAGTGACGCATGTAAGTGAAGCCTGTCAGTCACACAGAGCAATACGGCTAAATACCTGCCCCGTCGTTGACATCATCTTCGTGCAGACCACATTCTCGTTTCAGACCGAAAAAGCGGGTTTGCTCCTCGCTCATGCCGGGCTCTAACCGCTGAGTGGTATGCACATCACCCACGGAGACATAACCTTGCTCCCACAAAGGATGGTAAGGCAAGTCATGCTCGGTCAAATAAGCGTGTACCTGTTTATTGCTCCAATCCACCACGGGCAAAAACTTAAATACACCGTGCTGCACGCTTAAAATGGGTAAATGCGCACGCGATTGCGATTGTCCGTGACGCAACCCTGAGAACCATGTACCGGCATTAAGCTCGGTCAATGCTCGCTTCATCGGCGCCACTTTATTGATCTGGTTATAGCGAGTGATCCCCTCAACCCCGTGCTCCCACAATTTGCCATAGCGGGCTTCTTGCCATGCTGGGCTCAATTCAGAACGGTAGACGTTGAGATTGAGCTTTAAACGCGCCTGCAGGTGATCAATAAATTGGTAGGTTTCTTGGAATAAGTAGCCGGTGTCGGTCAGGATCACCGGAATGTCCGGTTTCACCTGACTGACCATATGCAGCATCAATGCCGCTTGTATCCCGAAGCTGGAGGACAGCACAAACTGTCCGTCCAGATGTTTCAACGCCCAGCGAATGCGCTGCTGCGCGGTGTACTGCTCGAGCTCAGCGTTAATTTCAGCCAGCGCAAGCGTCTGCTGACTTTTATTCATCGCCACCAGATCGGCGCGGTTCAGTGCAGAATAAGCCGTATCAGGCATAAAAGTCCCTCTTCGATACATGCACAGGTGCAATCACGTCGGTACGAATCAAGAAGTCACCAAAATGCTCGCCTTCTTGACGTTCTCGCGCCCAGCGGCCAATCAAGGTATCTAACTCGGCCAAGATTTCTTGGTCGGTGATATTTTCTTTGTACATTTTGGGAATACGTGTGCCTTCCCAGTTTCCTCCCAAGTGCAGGTTATAGCGGCCGGGCGCTTTGCCAACTAATCCTACTTCCGACAACATGGCGCGACCACAACCGTTCGGGCAACCGGTGACACGCAGGACAATCGGATCATCTTGCACTTGATGCTTTTGCTGAATTTTCTCTACTTGCGTAACAAAATCCGGCAAAAAGCGCTCCGCTTCGGCCATCGCCAGCGGACAGGTTGGGAAAGAAACACAGGCCATCGAATTGGTGCGCTGTACACTGTGCGCATCATCAATCAGACGGTAGCGGCGAGCGAGCGCTTCTATTTGGTCTTTTTGCGCTTCAGGGATCCCAGCAATAATCAAATTCTGGTTGGCTGTCATCCGAAAGTCGCCTTGGTGCACCTTAGCAATCTCAGCCATCCCGGTTTTGAGTGGTTTTTCTGGCGTATCACGTAAACGGCCATTTTCAATAAACAGCGCCAAATGGTATTTACCATCAATGCCTTTGGTCCAGCCTAGACGATCGCCACGCCCAGTAAAGGTATAAGGCCGGCTGGGTGCAAAGCTGACGCCAGCACGCTTTTCCACTTCCGCTTTAAACGTCTCAACGCCGACGCGGTCAAGGGTATACTTGGTTTTGGCATTTTTACGATTCGAGCGGTTCCCCCAATCTCGTTGGGTCGTCACCACTGCCTCTGCAATCTTCAGCGTATGCTCAAGAGGGATAAAACCGAAATCATCCGCACGACGTGGATAGGTACTGGTGTCACCATGGGTCATGGCAAGCCCGCCGCCGACGAGTACATTGAATCCAACCAGTTGGCCCTTCTCGGCAATGGCAACAAAGTTCAGGTCATTGGCGTGCACATCCACATCATTTTGCGGGGGGATCACCACCGTGGTCTTAAATTTACGCGGCAGATAACGCTTACCTAAAATCGGCTCATCATCTTGCTTACCTTCTACTTTTTCACCATCCAGCCAAATTTCCGCGTAAGCGCGTGTTTTAGGCAGTAAATGTTCACTGATCCGCTTGGCCCAATCGTATGCTTGCTGATGAAGTTCAGACTCAACAGGGTTCGAAGTACACAGGACGTTACGGTTTACATCCCCCGCGGTGGCAATCGCATCAATCCCATATTTGTTCAAGGTTTGATGCATCATTTTGATGTTGGGTTTCAATACACCATGAAACTGGAACGTTTGACGGGTGGTCAAACGGATACTGCCGTACAGGGTATTTTCTTTGGCAAATCGGTCGATAGCCAGCCACTGCTCGGGCGAGATGATCCCCCCCGGCATCCGGGCACGCAACATCACATTGTGTAAAGGCTCAAGCTTTTGTTTTTGTCGCTCAGCCCGAATATCACGATCGTCTTGCTGATACATGCCGTGAAAACGGATCAACTGAAAGTTGTCATCCGTAAAACCGCCAGTGATCCGGTTGGTAAGATCCTCACTGATGGTGCCACGTAAAAAGTTACTGTCATCTTTTAAACGCTCGTTATCGGAGAGGGGCCCCAGTGTGTCGCCCGCAAATTTTTGCTCACTCATTAGTACACATCCCTTTGATAGCGCTTATCTTTGCGCAATTCATTAATAAAGGTCTCAGCGTCTTCTCGGCTCAACTGACCTTGGTGCTGGGCAATGTGAATCAGGGCATCATGCACATCTTTTGCCATGCGATTCGCATCCCCACAGACATACACATACGCGCCGTTTGACAGCCACTGCCATACCTCACTGGCGCGCTCGAGTAATCGGTGCTGCACATACACTTTTTCTGCTTGGTCACGGCTAAATGCCACATCTATGCGAGTCAGCAGACCGGATTTCAGGTACTGCTGCCATTCAACTTGATAGAGGAAATCATCGGTGAAAGTGCGATCGCCAAAGAACAGCCAATTATCGCCGCTGGCTTCTCGCTGCTCTCGCTCTTGCAAGAAAGCCCGGAATGGCGCAATGCCCGTGCCAGGGCCAATCATGATGATGGGCGTATCGTCATTGTCGGGAAGTTTGAAGTTATCGTTGTGCTCAACAAACACTTTGACTGAGCCAATCGCTTCAGCCCGTTGGGTTAAAAAGCCCGAGGCACCACCTTGACGCAACGCACCTTGCTCCTGTTCATAGGCCACCAAGCCGACAGTCAGGTGAACTTCGTCTTCCACTTCCGCTTGGCTTGACGCGATGGAATACAGCCGTGGCGTCAGACGACGTAACACCGACTGCAGTTGCTCGGCATTTAGCTGCACGTCAGCAAGGCTAAGTACATCAATCACTTGGGTTTGATTGGCATAATCACGCAGCGACGCTTTGTCTTCGGTGAGCGCGGTCAATGCCTCATTTTCAGTCAACGCCGCGAGCGCTACGATTTGTTGCGGGTTCGAGACGGTAATTTCATAGTGCTCAATCAAGGCCTCACGAATTGAGATCGCACGCCCGTCAATCTCAATGGTCTCGTCACCGTTCAAGTCGACACGCGCCAAAATCGCATCAGCCAACTCTGGATCGTTTTGATACCACACACCGAATGCATCGCCGGGCTGATACTGGATCCCTGAATCCCCTAAATCGAATTCAAGGTGATAAACGGCTTTATCTGAGCCTCGACCAGTAATTCGCTGGCAGGTGAGTAGTTCAGCCTCATAAGGCGATTGTTTGGTATATGCGCTGGTTGCCGCTGCTGTTTGACGAATCGGCACCACTTGCGCATCGGCACTTGCCAGAAAGTGCTGCTTCACTTCCGCTAGGGTTTGCTCTCGCCACGCGCTCGCGGTGGCTTCATAATCCACATCACAATCAAGGCGCGCCACCATCGGCTTAGCACCCAGCTTTTGCAAAAAGGTGTCAAAGTCTTTTCCGGTTTGGCAGAAGTACTCATAACTCGAATCGCCCAGACTCAACACGGCATAATGAAGATGGTCGAGCTTGGGCGCCTTTTTCGATTGCAAAAACTCATGCAGGGCAATGGCGTTATCAGGCGGCTCGCCCTCGCCATTGGTTGATGCCACGATCACCACATGGCTCTCTTTGCTAAGCTGCTTGCCTTTATAGTTATCTGCAGCCACCAGCTTTACAGGGATCCCTGCCGCTTGTGCATCATTATGAAGCGCTTCTGCCACGCCCTTGGCATTGCCAGTTTGCGAGGCGTAAATAATGGTTAAGGTATGATTCGGGCTGGCTTGGGCGTCAGCACTGGGAGACGCAGCCGTGGTGGTTGGTGATTGGCTCAGTCCCCAAAAATAGCCACTGATCCAGGCCAGCTGCTGAGGTGACAATTCAGCCACCGCTTGCTGCAACTGGCCGATCTGCTGATCGTTCAGCGGGCTAGTCAGCCCAGAGAGTTCCTTAAGTAACATGGTGACGACATTCCTTGCTTACATTGCGTGAATGCTAGCGTAACCGCACCAATTAATAACAAGAAAGAATAGATACGAATGTTTTATAACTTTTAGTAAGAAGAGGGGCGCGCGAAGGCGGGTGTTGATGCGCTTCAACACCGAGGTGTGACGGGTCAATCCGCGATGCGAACTTGGTCAAACCCGATTTGTAATGCGTTTAGCGTGGCTTGGTCAATATCGGCGAAGCACTGCTCAATGCCTTCCGCATCGGTCAACGCCATAATACCGCCGCCCGTGTGGCGACATTCCACGACCCATCCTTCACTGTCTAATGAAGGCTCCACCATCACCTCAACCAGCAGCTTTTGGTGGTATAAGGCACGTAATTGCTCGGCTGTCATCATTATTCTGCCTACCTACTTGCTCACTTACTGAGCTTAGTATCAGATAAGCAGGCTCGCCAGATCCGGCCAGACAACCTTGGGGGTGTAACCAGTGCGGCGTAATGCCGCACTGGTCGATTCGATCAGAAAAAACCCAGTGGATTGATGTCGTAACTGACCAGCAAGTTCTTGGTTTGCTGATAGTGGCCAAGCATCATTTTATGGGTCTCTCGTCCGATACCGGACTTTTTGTAGCCTCCAAACGCGGCATGCGCCGGATAAAGGTGATAGCAATTGGTCCAGACACGACCCGCTTGGATCGCTCTCCCCATCCGATACGCACGGTTCATATCGCGGGTCCACAGCCCTGCGCCCAACCCGTATTCGGTGTGGTTGGCAATCGCTAAAGCTTCCGCCTCATCTTTAAAGGTGGTCACCCCAATCACGGGGCCAAAAATCTCCTCTTGGAACACCCGCATATTGTTGTGCCCTTTTAATAGTGTCGGCTGCACGTAATAGCCGCCGCCCAAGTCTTGATGACTACCACCAATTAATACCTGCGCACCCTCTTCTTGACCCACTTTCAAGTAGCTCATGATCTTATCAAACTGTTCATCAGACGCTTGCGCCCCCACTTGGGTCTCGGTGTCGAGCGGGTTGCCTTGTTTGATCTTGCCTGCACGCTCAATCACGCGGGCAATAAAATCGTCGTAGATACTTTCTTGGATCAGTGCGCGTGACGGACAGGTACAGACTTCGCCTTGGTTGAAAAAGCCCAGCAGCAAGCCTTCTACCGCCTTATCGATATAGGCATCCTCTTGCTGCATCACGTCTTCAAAATAAATGTTGGGCGATTTGCCCCCCAGCTCTACGGTGGAAGGAATGAGGTTTTCTGCTGCGCAGCGCAGAATATGATGCCCCACAGGGGTGGAACCAGTGAATGCCAGTTTGGCAATCCGTGGCGATGTGGCAAGCGCTTGTCCAGCTTCGGCGCCATAACCATTGACGACGTTCACCACACCCGCAGGCAGAAGATCGCCAATTAACTCCATCAATAGCAAAATGGTGGTCGGGGTTTGCTCAGCCGGTTTTAGCACCACGCAGTTCCCTGCCGCCAGTGCGGGGGCAAGCTTCCACGATGCCATCAGCAACGGAAAGTTCCACGGTATGATTTGTCCTACCACGCCTAATGGCTCATAAATGTGGTACGCCACCGTGCCTGCATCCAACTCTGCCGCGGTGCCCTCTTGGGCACGAATACAACCGGCAAAGTAGCGGAAATGGTCGGCGCAAAGGGGAATATCGGCGGCCAAGGTTTCGCGCACGGCTTTGCCGTTCTCCCACGTTTCTGCCACCGCCAGCATTTCCAGATTCGCTTCAATACGATCAGCAATTTTTAACAAGATATTGGCGCGATCGGTTACCGAGGTTTGCCCCCACGCTGTTTTTGCTTGGTGGGCAGCGTCCAGCGCAAGGTCGATGTCTTCTGCGCTTGAACGCGGCACTTCAGCCACGGTTTCACCGGTACACGGCGATGTGTTGGCAAAATACTGCCCCTTCACGGGTGGCACCCATTCACCACCAATATAGTTCTCGTAACGCGGTTTAAACTGGACTATGGCGCCTTCGGTGCCGGGCTTTGCGTAAATCATAGCGATTCCTTATTCCATGTCAGAGTGGATGGCGGAGCAATCACTGCTATCTCCTTGCCGTGTCACAGAGGCAGCATGCCAACGTTTTTTAGTACTGGGTATTGGCGGAAAGTCGAAGTGAGAGCCATCCCACAATCGCTATTAGCCTGATTTTAACTATAAAAAAACCGCGCCTAAGCGCGGTTTCAATGTTGGGGTAACGCAACCATCGACTAAAAGTCGAGTTCTGCACCGACAAAGAAGCCCGTCAGATCCAGTTTGCCGTCATTGTTATCAAAGTAATCAAAGTCATGCTCGATCATTCGATAGCCACCACGTACGTTAAGATCGGCGGCTACTAAACCCAACTGATACTGAACACCGGCTTCGGCATCCAAGGTGCTGGTGCCATCAAACTCACCTTTGCTCACGGTCGCAAATACGAATAGTGGTGTGCCCACTAACCCGAGACGCGCATCGGCATACACATTAGGTTGCCACTCATCAAAGCTTTGGCCACCAAATTTGCCCGATTGGAAACGCTGCATATTGATGCCCGCGTCAACCGAGATAAGATCGTTGTCTAGCAGCTCGTAATACGCCACAAAGTCAATTTGATCAAAACTGACGTCAGGGTTATCCACGCTAACTGAGGTCTGGCGGATCTTCGCATTGGGGATCAGTGGTAAAGGATGTTCAATCGCGGCGTAATACGATCCTGAGGTGCTCGCATCATCGGCTTCAACATTGTTGACATCCGCATCCATGAACCAGGCATCCGCCCCTACTTTACCGCCCGCAAGGGTCGCAGCCTGAGAAGGCATGGCCATCAACGCGGTTAGCGCTGCGGCGGCAAGCGTCATTGAAGTCGTTTTCATGAAACTCTCCACATTGTCGATAAAAAAGTGTCGTCACGCGGAGGCGGCAAAGCCATGCCTTGTCGCCGGTAGATATGAATGATAGCAAGCTTTATGCCCGGATGGCGCTATTCGCATGTTTACCTGCTGGTTTCTCGTGCAGCAGGCCACATTTTTTTACCAAAAAGGCTTAGCGACGACGGTAACGCGCCCAACGACGTTCACGAACAATCACTTCTGGCTCGCCTTTGCGTTGGCGACGGTTGCGCTTGAGCAACCAGACAATCGCGGCGATCACCAACAACCAAGGCAATAGTTTAAGCAAGGTGCCAATCATGCCCGCGACCATCATGACCGCGAAGCCAGCCAACATAGCCAGCACCATTCCCATGATGCTCACACCCGTCATAAATAACACAGCCGCAAAGCCAATGAGGAATAGAATTTCGATCATTACGATCTCCTTGTCTTGATAGCGAGACAGACTTTGCAGGTTTCAGGCCAGTTTGTCACTTGGTTTTTTATCCATTTATTCAATGAGTTGCTCAGCATGCTCCGTGCCTTACCACGCATTTCGTCAAATTTATCACTAATAAGTAGTTATTTTGACCACGTTTACGCGTCCAACCAATCGTCAGGAATATGACTCATGGCGGTGGTCAGCACCTCAATTCCGGCTCCCGGTTTATGCGCATTCTCGCTGATATAACGGCGCCACTGGCGCGCGCCCGGCATGTTTTGGAATAACCCTAACATGTGACGGCTAATGTGATTAAGCTGCGCACCTTGGCGTAATTGTTGCTCGATATAGGGGAACATGCCTTCAACCACTTGGCGACGACTCACACGTGCCTGCGCGCTGCCAAACAAACGCTGATCGACATCCGCCAATAAGAAAGGATTTTGATACGCCTCACGGCCGACCATCACTCCGTCCAGATGCGCAAGGTGCTGCTCGGCTTCTTCAAGGGTTTTCACGCCACCATTAATAGCCATGACCAGATGTGGAAAGTCTTTTTTAAGCTGATACACACGCGGGTAATCCAGCGGTGGAATTTCACGATTTTCTTTGGGGCTCAGGCCTTTTAACCACGCTTTACGTGCATGAATCGTGAACATATCACAGCCGCCTTTTTCACTGACGATGCCCACAAAGTCGGTCAAAAATTCGTAGCTATCTTGCTCATCTATACCAATGCGAGTTTTCACCGTGATGGGCACATCAGTCACTTCACGCATCGCAGCCACACACTGCGCCACCAGCTCAGGCTCCGCCATTAGGCACGCCCCAAACCGCCCGTTTTGCACCCGATCTGACGGGCAACCAACGTTGAGGTTAATTTCATCATAGCCACGCTCGGCCGCCAGCTTGGCGCACGTTGCCAGATCCGCCGGATCCGATCCCCCCAGCTGCAACGCCACCGGATGCTCCTGCTCGTTGTAAGCAAGATAGTCCGCTTTACCATGAATGATCGCACCCGTGGTGACCATCTCGGTAAACAGCAAAGTATGCCCTGATAATAAGCGATGAAAATAACGGCAGTGACGATCGGTCCAATCTAGCATGGGCGCAACAGAGAAACGCTGCATCACCGTTTTTGGCGTCACATCAGGGCTGGCGGCGGTTTTGCTGGGGTTAGTCATGGTCTCGAATCTCTGCAAATTACGTTAAACGACAGTCATTTTCGACAGGCGGTACGCCGATAGTACGCCTCAGAGCAGAGGAATAAACATAGACGAACACCCGCGAATGCCTTAAATACTGAAAGGCACCACCTGTAGATACACGCAACAGGCGGACGCGGATTATACACAGAGTGCCCAATACATTTAAGCAGAATCCACATGCAGTAACTTGAGAAAACAAGCCTCCCAGTCAGTGAGAAACCAACGTCATCGGCTACAAGGTGTCAGCAAAGGTTAGTGGTAACATTGATATGTTCTTGAATAAGCGAAGTGTTTGAGGTCACACAGAGCGTACCAAACAATACTTAATCCGCACGCTGCGAATGCTTCAGCTTGTGTGCAATGCGCTGCCCATTAGAGATTTGCAGCGCGAGGAGGGCCAGCCGATTGTTTGAGAAAGGTCACTCGATCGGGTGAAGTAGCGTAAGTGACAGCCCACAGGAAGTTAAACGCGCTGTGGACGGTGTACACGGAATTGTTTCCGCATAAGTTGCATGATAAGACCTAATTCACACTAAATGTTCTTGTTCGAACAATACTCATAGAAAGCCCAGCTCTTTATACACTAGAATGTACCTTATTTTGAAATGCCCAGTATGTGAATGTATTTATGCAAAAAATTACAGATATAGAGGTGGCAGGCTGGATAAATACTCTGGCAAGAAAGCGAACTGAATGTGCGGCTGCTATCCCTCCCTTTTTAAAGCCATTTCACCTAGCTAGCATGGCGGTACAAGCCAAACGACATAACGAAAGTATCGTTATGCCAGAAGGCTCCGATTTAGCAAGATATGCATCAAGAATGAAGTTGTGGGAAGCAATTGACCAACCGCCCCCAGTATGTACAGGTGAGAGGCCAGCTGCGGGAAGGTTTTCTCCAACTAGAGTTATCAAAAATGATGACCAAGTCCATCAGGCAGCAATAGATATCTCAGAAATGTTCAAGAGCACAGGCGCCAGCGATGAAACTTGTGACTCCTTACACATAATGATTTCAGAGTTATTGGGTAACACTTGCGCTCACTCGGGAGAGCAGTCTGATATTTTTGGAATAGTCGCTGGGCAAGTATGGCAAGGAGGCAGCCTAGCACAGCTATGTATCGCTGATTGCGGACAAGGGATACGTAACTCATTGTCGACCAACCCAGACCTAACAAGTGACTTACGGACGAATAATGCTTGCAGTATTGCTGTTAAATATGGAGTAACCGGCAAACCCCATGGCCCACACCAAGGTTATGGACTAACATTAACAAATGACTTGACATTGCAGAACAACGGATGTCTAGTTATAGCCTCCCATGACGAGTACTACATGGTCAGAGAGAGCGGCATTTCTACTGGGACATTGACCACTCCATGGGAAGGCACAATGATAGTGTTCGAATGGGACATCAATACTCCACTCGATATCAATAGTGTCTACAGAGAGTGGCCGAAAAGCCCGACGGAAGAGGAGGACGATCTATATGACAACCTGTTTGATTAGTCTTCCCAGAGATTTTCAGACCTTAGCAACGAGAAAAACTGGACAGCAAGCCCGCGAACAGCTTTTGAGCCAATTGGACTCAAATAGTGTGGTAACACTAGATTTCGAGAGCTCCTCTGTCAGCCCATCGTTTGCTGATGAGTTTGTAGGTCTTCTGGCTCAAGAACTTGGACTTAAAGAATTTAGAAGCAGAATCAAGATGATCAATGTTTCTGATTCAAGTCAAACTATCATCAAGCACGTTCTGAGAAAGCGCCTAAATTAGGAACAGTCGGCTTACCCGGCTGCACTTTCTAAGGTATGTTAAATTGTTCCCGCACGTACGGTTCTGCCGTAACGATGCTCTAAGACTACACTTGATGGGTGTAGCAAACCCTCGCCCCGGCGGGGGTTTTTGTTTTTCAAAGGAGGTGATTAGGTCAAAGTTATTAGTCACATAAACGCAAATGAAAAAGCATTATAAATAATAAAAAAGACACTCTATTCTTTCTTATCTTTCTTATACAGCATGTTTGCTTGGGCGATCTCTGCGGGGTTCATACCCATACCCGTAAGAAGTGACCCGTTTTCCATAAAATTTTCGTGTCGATATAACTTCATATTATCTAGAGCTATAAAAGCATCATCTTTCTCTTTCTTTACTTCTTTTAAAAGACGCTCGCCATCTTTAACTTGATTCATCAGCTCATTGTTCTTTTTTTCATGACTTTTAATTAACTCTTCTAATTGCTCTACCTTTTTACTAAGGTCTGCCTTTTCCTTTTCGAGATAATCACGTTCCAGACGGATAGCTTCTATATCATTATCATGCTCTTTTTCAATCCTCCTAGGTGCATATTGTTCCCTAGCTTTATTGTCTGCGATTTCTTGCCTAATAGAAGAACGCTCTCGCTGCCGTTCTAACCTTATAGATTCAATCTCACTCTTCTTTTCTTCATATTTCTTTTGCCTATGCGTGTTTTTATAAATAGGGATATATAAAAAAAGAAGAGAAACAACTAAAGGAAAGGCAAAGTCCCAACCAAAATGATACGTTGACTTCACATAGCTAATTTTTGTTACAGCATCCGATTTCGACGCATAAAGATAATAAAAAACGTCCCAGTTACATATAGCTAACGAAAATGTAAAGGCACCAAGGAAAGGTTGCTTCATCCGTTCTGTTGAATGATCTAACATTGATTTTAGAATATCTAACATGGAGTCACCTTGGCCTATTCTATCTCACCGGTTTCTAATAGTTTTTCAAACTCTGGAGGTGTAATAACAAAAGCGCCTTGAGCTTTTGCTTTTTCGAGTTTTGCGGAGCTTGCTCTAACACCATAGCAAATCGCATTGAGGTTCTTAGTGACACTCTTTCGCACGACCATACCTGCCTCTTCTGCCATTTCACTCAATTGCATTTTTTCTGCTTCTGGCAAACCGGTAAACGTAATCTCAAATGCGCCGCTATTCGTACTTCGTTTTTTACGAGGTGGTCTAGATGGTTGAGGCGTTGGAGATGCTATATCTAACCTGAGAAGATTAAAGCACCAGTCTTCAAAACTATACCTCTTACCCGTTGAGAAAACTTTTTCGATACGAGCAACTTTAAAGCTACGTTCTTCACCTTCTGTATGGCAAATACCGAAAAGGTACTGCTCTTTTTTGTCATTCACACATAACTTAGTTGGAGAGATTTCTCTGTGTGACCGCTCCCCTTGACTATCAGTGTAATCGAAAGAAACATCTGCTGTGCTTCCTTCCCATAGCGTACTTAATGTTTTTTCCCAGCGAGCAATTGCCCGAGCTTTCGATTCATCTTTTTCAAAGAGAGGTTTCTCATGATGTATTGAGGAGTCTATATCACGATGAGCCTTCGCAGAATGTTTGCCTTGGGATATTGATGATTTAAGGGATAAAATCTTACTTTTGACTAGGCATGTAAACTTATATATACCAAAGCCGATCGCGCACCATAAAATAAAGCCCACTAACGATTGGACATTACTACTTTCATGGTTACTGCCGGACGGCAGTAAAAGCAAAACACCCAGAAAAGACAGGTACCCGAATCCGATGACTCTTGCCTTCCTTGTGTAAGTACGACCAAGTAAAAACCATACGAAAACAAAGGGGAAAATGATGATACCAAGTATCAGAGCGATACTAGGTCTTCGACTTTCAACAGAGTTAGCCTCATCTACCATGACGATTCCTCCCTAAACCAACTGAAAAAGCGCCTCTTTGGGCGCTAGGACACACTCAACTGTACTATATATCAGTAATCTATGCCTCTATCACTTTCTCACTTCGCATACACGCTCAGTCAAAAAGCATCGTCAGTTCGTTCTCTGACTTGCTGCGAAAGCCGAAAGTATTTCTCTGCCACTAAGTAGCTGATCACTGCTTCTTTTTGTCGGTCGCGGAATTGATTTACCCACTGATGGGCATTGTGAATGATCGCTTGTGCTTCATGCGGATAGGTGAGGTAGTAGTCGATTACTGCCTCTAGGTTGGAAAAGTCTGCGTTGACCTCAGCATAGTGAACCCCGGGGATTAATTGGCCCTCCATAAACCAAGTTTCATACTCCAGCGGCGGTGAGAGGCACAGCGAGTTGGACGACAGTATCCATTTTAAATTGGTCGCAACGTCTTTCCCTTCCACACTGAGAATAAACTTATGCTGTAGCTGCGCCTGCGGTGTTAGCGGGGCTTTTCGGTAAGCTTGGTCAATATCATTCGCGGGGCGGGTATCCCCAACATCAATGATAGGATGCGTGTAAAAGCGGCGAAGAAGTTCGCGACGCTTGTGATTAAAGCAGCGTCCACGCCATACCGCGCTATCGCGTTTTTGCCCAAACGGTACGGGATCATCAATAAATTGAAAATGGCGCACCGCATTGAGCTTGAGTAGTACGGCGTTTTGATTGTCGCCATGAATGGGACGGCTTTTTACAAAGGCTGGCGTAAGTGGCGGTTGCGTGACATCGCCACCTAAGTAATGCAAAAACAAGCCGTTGGGGAACCAGCGCATCACTCGCAATATATCTAAAAAATACACCGAGCCGTGATCTTGTCTCACTCGGCCCGTCTGATGATCGCAATATTGCTCCGACAAACAAAAAGGGGCATTCAAACGGTTGTAATAACTGATACGTTGGTCGATATCAGATTGATGCTGCTGATAAATGGGCAACAGTTGCCGGCACATCCATGTGCGATACCAATCATTAGGGATCGCATTGAGTGCCAAGTTATAACTATAGTAGCGGAGTTTTTTCACCCTCTTGCTCCGTCAATCCGTCTGCGGACATCAATTTACCGTAAAGCCTAGTCGAGCAAGATGACGAACAAATGAAACGGGCGAGAGAGCCTGTTGCTCGCTCTCTCGCGACAAGACTTATTCGATGGTGAATTTGCCTTTCATCACAGTCCAGTGGCCTGGGAAAGAGCAGAAATAGGTTAAGTCTTTGCCTTTCAGTCCTTCGGTTGAGAAGGTAATCGTGGTGCTTTCGCCGCCGCCAATCAATTTGGTATGCGCCAAGATACGATCATCGCCTTGTGGCAGGTAATCGTTATTTGGGCCGGCACCCGCGCCTTTCATGGCAATGTCTTGAAGGTTAGACGTTTCTGACAGCACCCAGTTGTGGCCCATCGAGGTCACAGGCATGGAGCCTTGGTGCTCTAGGGTTAGCGTCACTTCACTGCAGCTTGCTGGTACGGATAGCGATGTTTGATCGTAGGCCATTTTATCACCGGTGGTGACAGTTAACTCACACTCGTTGGCAGCCGCTTGCGTGGAAACAGACGCGAACGCCAGTGCGGCGAGGGCTAACAGTTTTTTCATCGGTACATACTCCTATTATGGATGTAAAGGTATGTTTTTTATGCTTGTGGCACGGTGCCATCATACGGACTCACTACAAGAAAACAGTTAGCCGATTCAAAGATCAGCAGATTGTTAACTGTTTTTATTTTGCTCAATACTGTGAGAGGTCTGATCGCGATCAAGCGATACACGTAAAGGTGTTTACAGGTGTGTGATAACGCATAGGATTAAAGACAGACAGGGTGCGCTGACCAGTGGCTATGATAAGATAACAAACTGACTGTCAGCACTTTGAGGCGCTATGACCAATACCACTGGGTTACTGCACCGCGCACAGCAGCTTTGTGAGCAGCGAGGAGTAAGGCTTACTCCACAACGTACGCGCGTTTACGAAATTATTGCCAACTACTCACGCGCCATCAGTGCCTATGAGTTGCTTGATGTGTTGCGCGAAACAGAACCACAAGCCAAACCCCCAACTGTCTATCGTGCGCTAGACTTTCTATTAGCGCAGGGGTTTGTACATAAAGTGGAGTCAACCAACAGCTACATCGCTTGTTGCCATTTGGGGCACCAAGGACATTGCTCGCAACTGTTGATTTGTGATCAATGCGGTACGGTCGAAGAGTGCCACACCGAGGAGCTGTCGGATGCATTGCGTGAAAAGGCGCAGCAAGTGGGCTTTCACGTACAACACCATGTGATTGAAACGCATGGCACATGTGCACAGTGCTTGGCTCAATAACATTGAATTGATTAGGACGGACATTCTTTATGGAAGCACAATTCGTCAACCCATTCCTGACCTCGCTGATTAACGTGCTGCAAACCATGGCACAGTTAGATATTCAGCCTGAGAAGCCTCACCTAAAGAAATCCGAGATCGCTAAAGGGGATGTTTCTGGGTTAATCGGTATGGTTGGCCCACAAACCAAAGGGTCGTTCTCAGTGACTTTTGACGAAGATATGGCGCTGGAGATCATGTTTCGCATGCTCGGTGAGCGCGCAGACTCGATCAACGAGGAAGTCACTGACATGGTGGGTGAAATCACCAATATGGTGACTGGGGGTGCCAAGCGTATTCTGTCAGAAAAAGGCTTTGAGTTTGAGATGGCCACCCCAGTGGTGGTGTCTGGTAAAGGTCATACCATCAATCACAAAAGCGATGGGCCTGTGATTATTATGCCGTTTAAATCGCCCCACGGTACGGCCTTCATTGAAATCTGCTTTGATCACTAAGACGGCACACCTCGATATAAAAACGCCGCGCAATTGCGCGGCGTTTTCTCGTTTCACCGGTTAAGCGATTACGCTTGGCGCCATTGCTTAAAGGTGTTGATCAAGCCATTGGTTGAGCTGTCATGGCTGTCGATTTCGTTATTATCGTTCAGCTCTGGCAGGATGTTGTTTGCGAGCTGTTTACCTAGCTCAACGCCCCACTGATCAAAGCTGTAGATATTCCAAATCACACCCTGAGTGAAGATTTTGTGCTCATACATCGCAATCAACGCGCCCAAAGTATATGGCGTGATTTGATTGACCAGAATAGAGTTCGTCGGACGGTTGCCCTCAAACACTTTAAACGGTGCGATCGCAGCAATTTCATCGGCTGATTTACCCGCTTTTGCTAGCTCGGCTTCCACTTGCTCTCGACCTTTACCAAATGCCAGTGCTTCGGTCTGAGCGAAGAAGTTAGCCATCAATTTAGCGTGATGATCGCCAATCGCGTTATGACTATGCACTGGAGCAATAAAGTCACATGGGATCAACTTGGTGCCTTGGTGAATCAGCTGATAAAACGCATGCTGACCATTGGTGCCCGGCTCGCCCCAGATGATTGGGCCGGTTTGATAGTCAACCGGATTACCGTTGCGGTCCACATACTTACCGTTTGATTCCATATTGCCTTGTTGGAAATAGGCAGCAAAACGGTGCATGTACTGGTCGTAAGGTAAAATCGCTTCTGATTCTGCGCCGTGGAAGTTGTTGTACCAAATACCAATCAGTGCCAACAACACCGGCATGTTCTGCGCCATCGGTGCGGTTTTGAAGTGGTTATCCATTTGGTGCGCACCGTCAAGCAGTGCAACAAAGTTGTCGTAACCTACGCCCAAACAGATAGAAAGACCAATCGCCGACCACAATGAGTAACGGCCGCCAACCCAGTCCCAGAATTCGAACATGTTGGCCGTATCGATACCAAACTCAGACACCGCTTTTGCGTTGGTAGAAAGTGCGGCAAAGTGCTTAGCCACTTGGCTTTCATCCCCGGCTGCGTTCATAAACCAGTCACGTGCTGTGTGGGCGTTGGTCATGGTTTCTTGGGTGGTGAAGGTTTTTGACGCCACCAAGAACAAGGTAGTTTCTGGATTTAGCTCTTTTAACGTTTCGGCGATATGCGTGCCATCCACGTTAGAGACAAAGTGCAGGTTCAAATGGTTTTTGTAAGCGGCAAGTGCTTCGGTCACCATGTAAGGACCAAGATCTGAGCCACCGATACCAATGTTAACCACATCTGTAATCGCTTTGCCGGTATAGCCTTTCCACTCACCACTGATCACACGCTCGGAAAACGACTGCATCTGCGCCAGTACCGCGTTCACTTTTGGCATCACATCTTCGCCATCCACCATGATAGGTGTATTGCTGCGGTTACGCAGTGCTGTATGGAGCACGGCACGATCTTCGGTGCGGTTGATCTTCTCGCCGTCAAACATCGCGCTGATCGCGTCCGCCACGCCGGTTTCATCCGCCAGTGCCAGCAGCTTGGTCAGTGTTTCTTCACTGATCAGGTTTTTGGAATAATCCAACAGAATGCTGTCTTCGAATTGGGTCGAGAAATGGGCGAATCGCTGTGGGTTGTCGGCAAAAAGATCCGCCAGTGTGTAGTCCTGTGCTTCTTCAAAGTGGGCGGTCAGTGATTGCCACGCCACGGTTTGAGTGGGATTAGTTGTCTTTAGCATCATGGTCATCCAAATCGCGTTGTGAATGCCGCTGTTAGCGTAACAGCCGGCAAGGATCCTGTAGTGTCTCAGCGTCACCACGCTGTTCGCGGTGGCAATTGGAGTAATATTACATAATCACAGCCAGATTCTCACATGCAATTGCTGTGAGAGGGTTGCGATTAATCATAGAATAGTTGGATAAGCCTTGAGCTTTTCGCTCACGACGAGGATCACAACAAGGACTGCTTATGTGGTATCAAACTGAAATTCAATTGCGCCCACGTCCGCGGGGCTTTCACCTGATTACCGACGACATTGTCTCGGCACTGCCTATCCTCGATGAGATTGATATCGGGATGGTACAGGTGTTTATCAAGCATACGTCGGCGAGTTTGACCTTGAATGAAAATGCGGACCCCACGGTGCGCCAAGATATGGAAGCGCACTTTAACCACTCAGTGCCAGAACGCGCGCCCTATTATCAGCATACCTATGAAGGCGATGATGACATGCCGGCGCACCTTAAAGCATCGTTGCTAGGCGCAAGCGTCACGGTTCCCATCAGCCAAGGTCGACTTAATCTCGGTACATGGCAAGGGATTTATCTGGGTGAGCATCGCGATCATGGCGGTACACGCACCTTGGTGGTCACTGTGCAAGGTGCGCCCCGTACCGCTTAACATGAAAAGCTACACCGCGGCGTCATCGGCCGCGTTCAAGGGAAGATATTGACGAGGCACGCGGCCGGTGACTTGGCACACTAATTCATAACCAATGGTATCGACCAAGCGGGCAATGCGCTCAACAGGAAGCTCAGGCCCCCACAGGACCGCTTCATCACCCACTTTATCGGTCGCATCTGGGCCCAGATCAACGGTGATCATATCCATCGATACGCGCCCAGCCAGGGGCACTTCGCGACCATTCAGCCAAACAGGGGTACCGTCAGGTGCAGAGCGTGGGTAGCCATCGCCATAGCCGATCGCAATCACGCCAATCAAGGTATCGCGCGAACTGCGCCAACGCGCACCATAGCCTACCGGCTCGCCCGCTTTCAGTTCGCGAACGGCCATCACCCGGGACGTCAATCGCATTGCCGGTTTTAGGCCCAACTGTTCGCCGGTGAGTTCAATTCGCGACGAAATGCCATATAGACAAATGCCGGGACGCACCCAGTCAAAATGACTTTGCGGCCAAAACAAGGTCCCTGAGGAGGCTGCCAGCGACCGCTCTCCGCTTAGCCCTTCCGTCACCTCTATGAAGGTGTCTATCTGTGCTTGCGTAATCGGATTATCCAGCTCGTCCGCACAGCCAAAGTGACTGAGAAAGCCAATGTCAGCGGCCACATTGTCACAAGCATTAAGAGCGGCGAGTGCTTCCGGCACTTGCTCAGGCTGGAAACCTAAGCGGTGCATGCCTGAGTCAACTTTTAACCACACGGGTAACGGCTCACTTAACGAGGCTTGGGTCAGCATCGCTACTTGCTCTTTACAATGCACGGTTGCCGTCAATTGATGCGTGACCAATAACGGCAGTTCATCCGCTTCATAAAATCCTTCCAGCAAGACGATGGGCAATTGGATCCCGGCACGACGTAACGTCAATGCTTCTTCCACCCGTGCTACACCGAAGGCATCGCTAAACGGGGCCAAGGTGGTGGCAACAGACGCGAGCCCATGCCCGTAACCATCGGACTTCACCACCGTCATCACTTTACTGTTAGGCGCTTTACGGCGCATCACTTGGATGTTGTGCACCATCGCCTCGGGATCAATCAAGGCACGAGCTGCATTGGTCATGGTAGACAGATCACTCATCATCAAACGCGGGTCCTGCATAGTTATCAAATCGCGAATACTGCCCTTGGAAGGTGAGACGCACACTACCAATCGGACCGTTACGCTGTTTACCAATCAGGATTTCCGCAATCCCTTTCATCGCACTTTCTGGGTTGTAGACTTCGTCTCGGTAAATAAACATGATCAAGTCGGCATCCTGCTCAATGGCGCCCGATTCACGTAAGTCCGAGTTAACTGGGCGTTTATCCGCCCGTTGCTCCAACGAGCGGTTCAGCTGCGATAGCGCCACTACAGGCACGTTCAGCTCTTTCGCGAGCGCTTTGAGCGAGCGAGAAATTTCGGCGATTTCAAGGGTTCGGTTTTCTTGTAAACCCGGTACACGCATCAATTGCAGGTAGTCGACCATGATCATGCTCAGACCGCCATGTTCACGTGCAACGCGACGAGCTCGCGAACGCACATCGGTCGGTGTCAGACCGGAGCTGTCATCGATGTACATGTTCTTTTTCTGCATCAAGATCCCCATCGATGAGGAGATGCGCGCCCAGTCCTCATCATCAAGCTGACCGGTCCGGATCTTAGTTTGATCGACGCGCGAGAGCGAGGCCAACATACGCATCATCAGCTGTTCAGCCGGCATCTCGAGCGAGAAGATCAACACGGGTTTTTCTTGGTCCATCGCCGCGTTTTCACACAAGTTCATCGCAAAGGTGGTTTTACCCATCGATGGACGTGCTGCGACAATGATTAAATCAGACGGCTGTAGGCCGGCAGTTTTTTTGTTCAGGTCAGTAAAGCCCGTCGATACGCCCGTGACACCATCTTGCGGTGACTTAAAGAGCTCTTCAATGCGCTCCAGTGTTTTGCTCAGCACCGAGTCAATATGCTGCGGCCCTTCGTTTTCACTGGTTCGAGATTCGGCAATCGCAAACACCTTGCTCTCGGCCATATCGAGCAGATCTTCCGAGCTACGCCCTTGCGTGTCATAGCCCGCATCGGCGATTTCATTGGCGACCCCAATCAGATTACGCACCATGGCACGCTCTCGCACAATATCGGCGTAAGCAATAATGTTGGCCGCACTTGGGGTGTTTTTCGCCAACTCCGCCAAGTAAGCAAAACCGCCCACATCGTCGAGCTTGCCCGCTTTTTCAAGGTGCTCAGAGAGGGTGATCAAATCTAGTGGCTTGCCTTCATCGAGCAAGGTCTTGGTCGCATCGAAAATTAATCGATGGGGGCGACTGTAAAAGTCATGGCTGACGACTTTTTCCGCAACCGCATCCCAGCGCTCGTTATCCAACATCAAGCCACCCAGCACGGACTGCTCGGCTTCAATGGAATGTGGCGGCACTTTGAGGTTAGCGACTTGTTGATCTTTTGCGGGTTTACGATTGTCTGCCATAACGAACTCACCTATTACTGATGGGCGCCATTATACCCGCTGTCCTAGCGAGACGCTGCCCTGTCAGCCATTTTTTTCCAAACGCTGAATAATCACCGCGGATTTTAACCCAAATTTGACCGCTTCAACGCTGACGATCCCTATCATAGCGCGCCTGAGACAGTGTGAGGGTAAAGCCATGAAATCTGTTTATACGCCGCTTTGGATCTCACTATGTGTCGCGTGTATCAGTCCTGCCTATGCAACCGAGCAAGACGACACGCCAAGGTCACCTTGGTCATCCGATATTTCCATCGGTTATCAACGTCTGGGCGGCAATGCCGATTCACAAACGATCAACAGTGAGTTAAACGGCCAATACCAAATCGAACAATACAGTTATCAAGCCAGCGTCAGTCTGCTGCAGGTTGAAAAAGACGGCGAAGAGGACAAACGCAAAACGGAGTTCGAATCCCAAGCCAATATGAAGCTTAGCGCGCAAAGCTATGCGCTGCTGAACGCCACGTACGTCGCTGACCGTTATGGCCCTTACTTTGACGACTTTATGCTCGCAACCGGTCTTGGCTACCAATGGATCGAGCGTGACGCATTAAGTGTCAGCACAGAGATAGGTCCCGGTTTTCGTTACCAACGGCCAAATTTGGACGAAATTGATGACGATGATCTGATCATGCCCTATTCGGTCAGTGAGCCTGTCGTCCGCGCTCAAGCCAAATGGCAGTGGCGTTTTTTAGATAATGCCAGTATCGAGGGACGCACACAGGTGGTGTCTGGGGAAAGCAATACCAGTGTGGAAGGCGTGTTGTCGCTAGCTACCACCATTACCGAAAAGCTTTCAATTAAGCTGACGGGAAAACAAAACTACATGAGTGAAGTGCCACCGGGGCTGAAGCACAAAGACAGTGTGTTTACGGTCGGATTACGGTATCAGTGGCTTTAACGGTTATCTGTTCACAGGCATAAAAAAAGCCAGCCTTATCGGCTGGCTCTTTCACAAACATTGTCTTGGCAATTACGCAGCAACAACGTTCACTTTTACGGTTGCGAATACGTCAGAGTGCAGTTGCACGCTGATTTCGTACTCACCAGTGTTGCGCAGTGCGCCTTCTGGTAGACGAACTTCGCTCTTCGCGATTTCAACGCCTGCTGCAGTTACAGCGTCAGCGATGTCACGAGTACCGATAGAACCGAACAGCTTGCCTTCGTCGCCCGCTTTAGATGCGATCTCAACCGCTTCTAGCGCTTCAACTTTCTCAGCACGCGCTTGAGCAGCAGCCAGTTGCTCAGCAACTTTTGCTTCTAGCTCAGCACGACGTGCTTCGAAGTGTTCGATGTTTGATTTGGTTGCCATAACAGCCTTACCTTGTGGGATAAGGAAGTTACGCGCGTAACCAGACTTAACAGTTACCTGATCACCTAGGCCACCCAGGTTACCGATTTTATCAAGTAGAATAACTTGCATTCTTCAATCCTCTCTAACGTGGACAGTTCCGATTACTGATGCTTGTCAGTGTACGGCAGCAGGGCCAGGTAACGAGCGCGCTTGATAGCACGAGCCAGTTGACGCTGGTACTTAGCACGAGTACCAGTGATACGGCTAGGTACAATCTTACCAGATTCGGTAATGTAGTTTTTTAGAGTCGCTACATCTTTGTAGTCGATCTCTTGTACGCCTTCTGCAGTGAAACGGCAGAATTTACGACGACGGAAGAAACGTGCCATGGGCTTATCTCCTGATCTAAATGTCTATAATGTGGTCGGCATGCAATACCAATTTTCCCTCGCCTTGTCGGCTGGTCTGGTAAGCGAGAAAACCGCTTACCTTGATATGGCTGCCTAAAGCTAAATCGTGAGTCTGTTGTGTTGACCCTTGCCCGCTTACCACCACCGGCAGACGACAATACACCTGACGGGGAAGGTTCGCTTCGAGTTGCGTGGAACGATGCTCTAACACAAAGTGGCAGTGCGGGATCCCTGCAGGGCTCTGGCGGTGGACCGGAGCTTTACTGATAACACCAGCAAGTTCCAATCGATTGGTCATCACAGCAATTACTCAGCAGCGCTCTCGCCTTCAGCTTTCGCTTCTGGTTTCGCTTCTGCACGCTCTTCGCGCTCAGGGCGATCTTCACGCTTAGCAGTACGCTCTTCTTTAGCCTTCATCATGACAGATGGCTCAGTGATAGCGTCTTTGGTACGCATGATCATGTTACGGATCACAGCGTCGTTGAAGCGGAACGTGCTTTCTAGCTCGTCAATCACAGATTGCTCAGCTTCTACGTTCATCAGAACATAGTGTGCTTTGTGCAGTTTGTTGATTGGGTAAGCCAGTTGACGACGGCCCCAGTCTTCTAGACGGTGGATTTGACCACCCGCATCTTTGATAGACGCAGTGTAACGCTCGATCATGCCAGCAACTTGCTCGCTCTGATCAGGGTGCACCATGAATACGATTTCGTAATGACGCATTGAGTTGCTCCTTACGGATTAATCAGCTTCCACAATTGGCCCGGTCGTCCAGCGGAAGCAAGGAACGAAAAATAAAAGACCGAGAATCAGGCGCGAGATAGTACAGAATTGCAGCGCCATTAGCAAACAGATTTTCTCTTCATCGGCTCACCTTGCTGTCATCCTGTCACAACCAAACCAAAACGCCTCGCGACCTGTTCGATTATGGTCACTTCAATTCGTGTTTACTCGCACGACACAACCACTTAATTTGCGAAAAACAACAACTTACTGATAACAATTGGCGTGACATTGCGCCAAAAAACATGACGCATAGCAAAAAAATCAGGAAATCAACCCTGAAAATTGTCAAGTTTGTTTAAGTTTCAACCAACATCACGCTATTGATGCACTTCTTTTTTACCAATAATTAATTTCTGAACCCGCGCTCAAATTATTGCACTTCCGCCTCCATTTCTTGGCATCAATTGCCCAACATAGCGGTTTTATTGCCTATTGTTGATACTTAAGTCACCTATACAGGCAAAAAAGTAAGGAAAGGACACATCAAACGCTACCTGCATTGATGAAATTCGCTTCAAAAATTTTGGGAGCAAAATATGAAACTGATGACGCCATCACGTGCCGTCGCGCTAGGTTTGGCGGGACTCGCGTTAAGTAGCCCCAGCGTACATGCTGCGGTTGATTGCCAGCCCCTGCCCAATTGGCAAAGTGGCAATACCTACACCCAAGGGGATCAAGTTAAAGCGGACGATACCGCCTATGAGGCAAGGTGGTGGACGCAAGCCGATCCTGCCACCCAATCAGGGGAGTGGAAAGCGTGGAAAATCCTCGGCCAGTGCGCGGGCAGCGTCAACCAAGCCCCTACCGCAACCTTAACCGTCTCCCCGTCTGGACCCGTTAAGGTTGGCGACACACTCACCTTCACCCTCGCCGGAACCGACACGGATGGCACAGTAACCTCATTCGTACTCTCACAAGGCGAGACTGTCTTATATGAAGGTGCAGAAGCGACCACCATTGACTGGCAAGCCGAACAAACGGGGCGCTTTACGTTTACGCTCACCGTGACCGACGACAAAGGCGCGACCGATACCCAAACATTGCAACAGGTAGTGGGGGATGACCAAACCGGCGGCGATGAGTATGCCTGTCGCCCTGCTGGTTTATACACCACCCCAGATGTCGACGTGCCGTATTGCTCGGTGTATGACGAAAACGGCCTTGAAGACATGGGCGCCGATCACCCTCGCCGTGTCATTGGCTATTTCACCAGCTGGCGAAACGGTGCCAACGGCCAGCCAGCTTATTTAGTCAGCGATATTCCTTGGGACAAGATCACCCACATTAACTACGCCTTTGCCCATGTTAACGCGGACAACCAATTGTCTATCGGCGATCCCAACGCCCCTGATAACCCAGCGACCCAAATGACCTGGCCAGGCGTGGCCGGCGCAGAGATGGATCCAACCCTGCCGTACAAAGGCCACTTTAACTTGCTCAACAAGTATAAAAAGCAGCACCCCGACGTGAAAACGCTGATCTCCGTGGGTGGCTGGGCCGAAACCGGGGGTTACTTCGGTGAAAACGGCGAGCGCATCGACAGTGGCGGTTTCTACACCATGACCACCAATGCCGATGGCAGCGTCAACCAAGCTGGCATTAAAGCTTTCACCGACAGTGCCGTCGCCTTCTTGCGCCAATATGGCTTTGATGGTCTCGACATTGATTATGAATACCCATCGTCAATGAAAGACTCAGGCCACCCTGACGATTTCGAGTACTCCAACCCACGTCGTGCGCACTTGAATAAATCCTATCAAGTGCTGATGAAGTCGCTGCGTGAAGCGCTCGATAAAGCCAGTGCACAAGATGGCAAGCACTATATGCTGACCATTGCCGCACCGTCGTCGGGTTACTTATTGCGCGGGATGGAAACCTTCCAAACCACCCAATACTTAGATTACGTCAACATTATGAGCTATGACCTGCACGGGGCATGGAACGATCATGTTGGCCATCAGGCGCCGCTGTACGACACCGGCGAAGACTCGGAGCTTAAACAGTGGAATGTCTACCAAACCCCTGAGTTTGGCGGGATTGGTTATTTAAATACCGACTGGGCTGCGACCTACTTTATGGGCGGTATGTCTCCCGGCCGCATCAATATTGGTATCCCGTATTACACCCGTGGCTTTAAAGACGTACAAGGTGGCGATAAAGGCCTTTGGGGACGCGCGCCACTGCCAAACCAAAGTGAGTGCCCAGCCGGCACCGGTGTCGGTGAGAAAAACAAATGCGGCAACGGTGCCGTCGGGATAGATAACCTTTGGCATGATGTGGACGAGCTCGGCAACGAAGTGCCTGCTGGCTCTAACCCATTGTGGCATGTGAAAAACCTGCTCGACGGCAAACTACCGGCCTATGCGGCGGAATACGGACTCGACCCTGAGCAAGACCCCACTGATCGCCTTACTGGTAGTTATCAGCGTTACTACGATGACATCGCCAAAGCGCCATGGGTTTGGAACGAGGAAAAACGTGTATTTCTGTCGATGGAAGACGAAACCTCGATGGCCGAGAAAGTGGACTACGTCGTCAACAAAGGCCTAGGCGGGGTGATGTTCTGGGAGCTGGCGGGGGATTATCGCTATGATGATCAGCGTCAAGCCTATTTTATGGGTGACACCCTGACCTCGCTGGCGTACCAAACCTTTAAGCAATCCGGCAGCGACTACTCGCTACAACGTGGCGACGCCAACTTCCAAGTGCCAAGCGAGCAAGTGGATGTCACGTTTGACGCGCTGAACTTCCCAGTGGGCGATGACAACTACCCTATCCGCCCCACGTTCCGCTTTACCAACCATTCGGATCTGGACTTATCGGGCGCCACCATCAGCTTTGATGTGCCGGTGTCAACCTCGGCCATTTTTAAATCTGACTGGAACTCCCAGAAAAAGCTACGCATGGAAGTCGTGCGTGATAGCAGCAACGCCAGTGGTAACAACATCGGCGGGTTTGATGCCACGCATCATCGCTTTGCCATCACCTTGATCAACGAATGGGGTGGCATAGAGCAAAGCTTTAAGCCGGGTGAAACCTTGGACGCTCAGGTGATGTACTACATGCCGATCACTAACCCGACCAATATCACCATCGAAAAAGATGGCCAGCGCTATGCGGTAAAGCAGGAGTATCCAAGCCTTCCGCCTGCGCTACCCGGTAGCACCGGTCAAAGTGGTGGCGACACTCAGTGTCCCGGCGTCGATGTTGCCAGCCTGAGTACCTACCCCAATTGGCCCAATGGTGGCAACCATGCCAGCGGTGGCGACCAACTTATCTACCAAGAGGCGGTATGGGAAGCCAAATGGTGGACCCAAGCGGCACCCGGTGGTCAAGCTTGGCGCCAAGTCTGCAGCCTCTAATCCATTTCTGATCTTGAATGCGGGGGCTGCGTGCCCCCGTTAAGGAGTCGTTATGTTCAAGTCTTCGCTCACACAGTTTTCCTGCCGCAGCGCCGTGGCCCTTGCGCTGGTCGCAAGCAGTTCACAAGTGATGGCACATGGCTATTTAGAAAGCCCCAAAGCACGCCAAGCGATTTGCCATGAGCAAGGAGGCTATTGGTGGCCTTCAGATGGATCACGTATCCCTAACGCTGCCTGTCGCGCTGCGTTCTTAGAATCGGGGCACTACCCATTTGTGCAACACCACGAATCAGCGCAATTGGTGGCAGATTATCGCAATATGGATGCGGTGAAAGCGGCCGTTACCGATGGCAACTTATGCGGTGCCGGTGATCCCAATAAAGCCGGGATCAGTTTGCCCTCACCGGATTGGCAACGGACCGAAGTCACCCCAGATGGCAATGGGCAAATTGACGTGCGTTTTCGCGCCACCACACCGCACAACCCAAGCTTTTGGGAAATTTATCTGACCAAGCCAGACTACAACGGCGCGACCGATGCGCTGACGTGGGACGATCTCGAAAAGATCGACACCTTTGGCGACCTGCCCATTGTGGTTGGCGATAACGGTAACCGGTATTACGAGATGACCGTGACCCTGCCCGCCGATCGTCAAGGTGATGCCATTCTCTATAGCCGTTGGCAACGTATTGATCCGGCCGGAGAAGGCTTCTACAACTGTGCCGACATCACCATCACCCCTAGTCAGACCGCACCCGCCCAATGGCACGAGCTAGGATACTTTGTCCCACATCCACAAATGGCAGCATTGGGCGATCGCGTGCGGGCCCGCTTGCACAATCGCCAAGGCCAAGAAGTCGTGGATGTCACACTCACCCTGACGGACCAAAATGTGGCGAATTGGCCACACGCACTGGCCAGCCTTATTGAGCAACAGGCTAACGAGCCCTTACGTATCGGGGTGATGCGCCACGGTGAGATCCAGTTTAATGCCGATGACGTGGTGCAAAACCAAGTCTTTAGCCATCACGATAGCTATAGCTTCAATCTGTCGGTGATCCCGGCTACCGACGAACCCACCAGCAACCTGCCCGCTTGGAGTGCATCTGACGTCTATGTGGCCAAGGATCGCGTGCGCTATGGCGACAACATCTACCAAGCAAAATGGTGGACACGCAACGAGCAACCCGGCGCTGCCCTTGTTTGGCAACGCGTGACACAATAAGGAGCAAACATGAAGCCAATGACCCTACTCTCTCTGGCGATTGCTGGGGCACTGGGTGCCAGCCACGCCGTGGCGGCCCCCTCAACCCCAAGTTTGGACTGGAAGCCACAAAACTATTCTTTTGTTGAAGTCGACGAATATGGTCGCGGATCGTACAAAGATCTGGTGCAACGCGTGGATGAAGTCCAAATTGAGATTAAATGGAATGCGTGGTCCGGTGATGGCGGTGACAGCTACAAGGTGTACTTTGACGATCAAGTCGTCAATCAAGGCACCTTACCGGCAGGAACCAAATCCGGCATTGTCACTTTTCCCTATGACAAAGGCGGCCGCCACCAGCTTAAACTCGCCTTGTGTGAAGGCGGCGTGGATGGCCAGTGTGCGACCAGTGCCGCCAAACCCATCGTGATCGCAGACACCGACGGTGTGCATCTTGACCCACTGCCGATGAATGTCGACCCCAATAACAATGACTACCCCAAACAGCCTGATACCGTGGTGGGGGCATACTTTGTCGAATGGGGCATTTATGGCCGTAACTTCGATGTCAGTCAGGTGCCCGCGGGGAATCTCACCCACATCTTATATGGCTTTATCCCTATTTGTGGCCCCAATGAGTCATTGGGCGACATCGAAAATGGCAACAGCTTGCGCGCGCTTGAGCTTGCCTGCCAAGGCTCAAAAGACTATGAAGTGGTGATCCATGACCCTTGGGCTGCGATTCAGAAGAAACTGCCCGGCACACCAGCTCAAGATCCAATTGGTGGCACTTACGCGCAAATGATGGCGCTCAAGCAGCGCTACCCGGATCTGAAAATTCTCCCATCCGTTGGCGGCTGGACCCTATCAGACCCCTTCTATGATTTCACCGACAAAGCCAACCGTGATGTCTTTGTTGCCTCGATGAAAGAGTTCCTACAAACCTGGAAGTTCTATGATGGGGTCGACATTGACTGGGAATACCCAGGCGGTGGCGGTGCCAACCCAGATTTAGGCAATCCCGATAAAGACAGCCAAGCCTACGCGGCCTTAATGCGTGAGCTGCGTGCGATGTTGGATGAGCTCGAAGCCGACACGGGCCGTGAGTACCAACTCACCTCGGCCGTCGGGGCCGGTTATGACAAAATCGCCAACGTCGATTACAGCGCCAGCGCGCCGTACATGGATTACATCTTTGCCATGACCTACGACTTTTTCGGCGCATGGAATAATGTCACCGGTCACCAAACCGCGATTTACTGCGGCAGCCATATGAGCGCCGATGAATGTGATGGTACTGGTGTCGATGATAACGGCGAACCCCGTAAAGGTCCTGCCTACACGCTCGATAATGGCGTGCAATTACTGCTCGAAAGCGGCGTGCCACCGGAGAAAATGGTGATCGGTACCGCGATGTACGGCCGCGGCTGGGAAGGCGTTTTCCCTGCCAATGCAACCGATCCTAACAACCCGATGACCGCCCCCGGTAACGGCCCAATCAAAGGCAGTACCGCTGATGGTATTTGGGAAGCGGGCGTGATTGACTACAAAGGCGTCGTCAAATCAATGCTCGGTAGCGCGGGGAACGGTATCAATGGCTTCCAACCCGGTTATGATGAGCAAGCTGAAGCGGCCTACGTTTGGAACCCAGACAACGGCAAGCTAGTCACTTATGACAACCCACGCTCGGTCAAAGCCAAAGGCCAGTATGTACGCAACCACAACTTCGCCGGTTTGTTTGCTTGGGAAATCGATGCCGACAATGGCGATATCCTTAATGCGATGCACGAGGGCTTAGCACAGGATGGTCAACCACCTGTCAATAGTGCTCCTAGCGTCACCCTTGCGCAGCAAAGCTATACGCTGGCACCCGGATCGTCGTTAACCATTGCCGCCAATGGGCGTGATCGGGATGGCGATACCCTGACCTATCGCTGGCAAGGCGATACGGCGCTGACCCTGACTAATAGCGACACGGATTCGGTTACCGTGACCGCCCCCGATGTGAGCACCAGCACCGACTATTCCCTGTCGGTGACGGTATCGGATGGTCAAGCCAATGCCGAGGCCAGCACGACTATTAAGGTGGTGGTACCGGGTGAAAACCAAGCCCCTACTGTGGCACCTATCGCCCCTGTTAGCCTGAAAAGCGGTGAGCAAACCCGCGTGACGATTGAGGCAAACGACCCAAATGGCGATACACTCAGCTACACCTACCGTGCATCCGGCGATCTGGCCGTTGCTGGCAGCGGTGATCAGGTGACGCTGACCGCGCCCACCGTGACGGAGAATCGCGACTATGTGGTCACGGTCGAGGTCAGCGATGGCGACAAAACCACGCAAGCGCAATTCACGGTAACCGTGACGGCGGCCAGTGGCTTACCAACGTGGGATGAAAACACCGTGTATGTCGGCGGCGATCGCGTCCTGTATCAAGGGGTTGAGTATCGCGCCAAGTGGTGGACCAAAGGCCAGCGCCCAGACCAAGGCGAGCCATGGGAGCGCGTCGGGGATAGCCAAGCCAACCAAAGCAGTGAATGGCAAGCGACCGTTGCTTATTCCGGTGGCGATGAAGTTGAATATAACAACCAACGCTACCAAGCCAAGTGGTGGACGCAAGGCGAAAAGCCGGGCAGCGCCGCGGTCTGGCAATTGCTGTAACAGTTTTTCACTTCCCTCAATGACAAAACGCCCCAACAGGGGCGTTTTTCTTCAACGGTGGACAAAAGGCAAGGCACTTAACGACGCTGACGCACCGCTTCATACAAACAGACGCCAGTCGCCACGGACACGTTCAAGCTCGACACGCTACCCGCCATTGGGATCCGAATCAGCTCATCACAGGTTTCACGCGTCAAACGGCGCATGCCATCTCCTTCTGCGCCCATCACTAAGGCGAGCGGCCCCACCAATTTGGTATCGTAAACATCATGATCGGCCTCACCCGCCGTGCCCACAAACCACACGCCCTGCTCTTTGAGCGCACGCATGGTTCGCGCTAAGTTGGTGACGCGTACTAAAGGCACGACTTCAGCGGCGCCACAGGCGACTTTTCGCGCCGTAGCATTGAGCTGAGCGGATTTGTCTTTCGGGACAATCACTGCACTGACTCCGGCTGCATCCGCGGTACGCAAGCACGCCCCCAAGTTGTGGGGGTCAGTTACCCCATCAAGCACCAGCAGCAAGGGACTCTCGGTATTGGCGAGGATCGCCTCCAAGTCATTCTCGTTATACTGACGGCCCGCTTTGACACGTGCCACAATCCCTTGGTGCGACGCACCTTGGGTTTTGTCGTCTAACGCTTTGCGGCCGACTTGCTGAATACTGATCCCCAGCATCGCTAATTCGTTTAGTACAGGCACCAAGCGTTCGTCTTGACGGCCTTTTAGCACCATCACGTCAATAAAGCGAGATGGATCAGTCGCAAGCACGGCTTGGACGGCATGAATGCCGTAAATGGTTTCATTACTCATGGGTTACTTCTTTTTCTTGACCGCTTTAGGTTTTTGCTTCTTCGCCTTTTTCTTGCGTGCTTTTTCCGCAGGCGACTTACCTTTGCCCTTCTTGCCTTTTTTCTCTGCAGGGGCCTTGTCTTCTTCAACGCTAGGCACGGCGCCACGTTTCAGTTGCTGACGCACGGACATTCGCTCGCGACGGGCTTGTGGGTCTTTATTCGACTCCGCACGGCCTTTCTTGCGTTTGTCACGGGCTGTTTTCCCCGGGCGACGGGCTTTGCGCTCAGAGCCTACCAGCTCAAAGTCGATTTGTCGCTCATCCAAGTTAACGGCTAAGACTTTCACGGTCACCTGATCACCGAGTCGGAACACACGTCCCGAGCCTTCACCGACCAAGCGTTGACCCACCATATCAAAGCGATAGTAATCATTATCGAGGTTGGAAATATGGACCAAACCGTCGATGTGTAACTCATTGAGGCGAACAAAGAAGCCAAAACCAGTAACATTGGCAATCACGCCTTCCAACTCATCACCAACGTGATCTTGCATGTATTCGCACTTAAGCCAATCAGCCACATCACGGGTAGCATCATCAGCACGACGTTCGGTTTTCGAACACTGCTCGCCGAGCACATCCATATCGTCAAATGAGTAGTGGTAGCCACCGGTCGGGGTCCAACGGTCTTGGTTTTTACCTGCTTGTTTGGCAATCAAGTATTTGAGTGCACGGTGCAACAGCAAATCCGGATAGCGACGAATAGGCGAGGTGAAGTGTGCGTATTGCTTGAGTGCCAAACCGAAGTGGCCTTGGTTATCCGCTTGATACACCGCTTGCTTCATCGAGCGGAGCAACATGGTTTGGATCAGTTCACTGTCAGCGCGACCATGCACCACATGCATCAGTGCCGCGTAGTCTTTCGGCGTCGGCTCAAGGCCGCCGCTGAGACTCAAGCCTAACTCGCCTAAGAAATCTTTAAAGCCACTGAGGCGCTCTTCGCCCGGCGCTTCATGGACACGATAGAGTGCTGGCTCTTTGTGTTTTTCCACAAAACGCGCCGACGCGATATTGGCCAAGATCATACACTCTTCGATGATCTTGTGCGCATCGTTACGCTCCACCGGCACAATACGGTCGATTTTACGCTGTGCGTTGAAAATAAACTGAGTTTCCACCGTCTCGAACTCAATCGCCCCGCGTTGTTGGCGAGCCTCACTGAGCACTTTGTACATATCGTGCAAGGTCTCTAAGTGCGGTACCAGAGAACGGTAGCGCTCACGCAACTCCTCATCGCCTTCAAGGATGTGAGACACCTTGGTATAGGTCAGACGCGCGTGGGAATTCATCACCGCTTCGTAATGCTTGTAGCCAGATAACGCACCTGACTCAGAAATCGTCATCTCACACACCATACACAAGCGATCGACTTGCGGGTTCAGCGAGCATAAACCATTGGAAAGCACTTCCGGCAACATGGGCACCACTTGATTCGGGAAGTACACCGAGTTACCGCGGTTTTGCGCTTCTTTATCCAACGCCGAATCAGGTCGCACATAGTAGCTGACATCGGCAATCGCTACCCACAGACGCCAGCCGCCCGAGCGTTTACGCTCGCAATAGACCGCATCATCAAAGTCGCGGGCATCTTCACCATCGATGGTCACCAGTGGCAAATCACGTAGATCGACGCGGCCCTCTTTGGCTTTTTCTGGTACTTCCTCACTCAAGCTTTTCACTTGCTTGAGTACCGCATCCGGCCATTGGTGGGGAATATCGTGGGTGCGCATCGCAATTTCGATTTCCATGCCGGGCGCCATGTTCTCGCCCAGCACTTCAACAATCTTACCGACAGGGTTGGTTTGTCGAGTCGGGCGCTGCATGATCTCGACCACCACCACATTGCCCATACGCGCACCTTGGGTTTGCTCTTTGTCGATCACGATGTCTTGACCAAGACGGCTATCATCGGGCACGACAAAGCCCATGCCATCTTCCACAAAGTAACGGCCCACGATCTGACCTTGGCGTGCCTCGAGCACCCGTACTACACGGGCTTCTTTGCGGCCTCGCTTATCGGTGCCGACACCTTGGGCTAAAATCACATCACCGTGCATCACGCTACGCATTTGATGGTGCGGTAACATCCAATCATCGTGATTGCCTTTGCCTTCTGGGCGTAGAAAGCCAAAGCCGTCTCGGTGACCGATGACAGTGCCTTTAACCAAGTCTAATCGCTCGGGTAAGGCGTAGCACTGGCGACGGGTAAACACCAATTGGCCATCACGCTCCATAGCGCGCAGGCGTCGACGTAAGCCTTCATACTGTTCATCACCGGCGAGCCCCAAGTGTGCGAACAGATTGTCTCGACTTACCGGCGCTTTAAAGCTGCGTACGACCTCGAGCAGGTGTTCACGGCTAGGGACGGGATTGTCATATTTTTCTGCTTCACGAGCTTGGTGCGGATCGGCCGCAATGCCTGTGGGCGTATTTTTTGTCGAACCTGTGTCTTGCGACATAGACCTTTTCCTATTGGCGTATGTTGATTTCATTATATCTGTTAACTGACGCTAATGCGCCGCGATGATCGCAGTTTGACGTTTTGTTTCAGCGTCTTGCTTGTAAACAACGAGAGGAATATGGCGCAGGCACCATATCGAATCAGATTGGAAACAGATGAGTGGTAACGAGTATAACGAATTTGTGTGACAAAATCGCTTATTGTGCTTACCAATAACTGGTGCGACGTTTGGCGCGCGCAATAATGTTTTGTGGCATACGCGCTTCTAGCGCAGCACGCAGCTGAGCAATCCGGTTGCGGGTTTGGGTGTCCGCGGTAATAGTTTGGTACAACCAACGGTATGCATCTTCATAATCGAGCGGCGAGCCGACATCATCCACTAGCAGCTCAGCCAGTAAGATGCGTGCACGCGTATCCCCCAGCGAAGCCGCTTCACGCAGATAAGGAATGGCTCGGCGCTGGTCCTGCTGGACGAGCGTGCCATTGGCATAATAGCGTCCCAGTTGCTCGAGTGCCGCGGGCAAGCCTTGTTGTGCCGCCAGCTTCATGTAGTAAACACCCAGCTCCGCATCCTGATCCACACACACGCCCCACGCTAGCATATCACCGTATAAAAACTCATAGGCGGGCGATCCAACACGGGTGGCACGGGCTTCAATATCTTGGATCAATTGGCACTCGTCCTGCTTCACCCGTTCAAGGTGAGAGTTAGTTTCGAACAAGGCAATCAATTCGCTCTCTTCATACACAGGCACAGCGGGGCCGACGTCCGCTTTGGCCGCTGCTGTTGACAACAAAAGAGAAAAAACTAGCGTTCGAAACTTCATGCCTACTCGCTATCAAAACAAAAAACTAAGCAGCAGCGTCAGGGCTACCTGTGCCTTTTTTGTATCGGCGCTATGTGAAATGACTTTAGCAAAGGCGGCAAGTTTTTTCCGCTATCGCGCGATTTCGATTCCAAGCTGGGCGAAAAAAGCATTAAAAAAGCCAGCGACAAGGCGCTGGCTTTTATCATTCAAAGCAATTGCTTATTCAGCAAACGGATGTACTTTGATGATGGTTTCGTTACGGTCAGGACCGGTTGAAATAATATCAATCGGCACACCGGTCAGCTCTTCGATACGCTTGATGTAATCGAGCGCCGCTTGCGGCAGTTCGTCGAGAGATTTCACCCCAAAGGTGTTCTCGCTCCAACCAGGCATGCTTTCATAGATAGGCTCGATGTTTTCGTACGCGTCAGCGGCCAGAGGGGATACCTCAACAGTTGAACCGTCTGCCATCTTGTAACCGGTACAAATTTTGATTTCTTCCAAGCCGTCCATCACGTCAAGCTTGGTCAGACAGAAACCTGACACTGAGTTGATTTGTACTGCACGACGCATCGCAACCGCATCAAACCAACCACAACGACGTTTACGGCCGGTGGTCGCACCAAATTCGGCACCTTTAGTACCAAGGTGCATGCCAATCTCATCATCCAACTCAGTCGGGAATGGACCCGCACCAACACGCGTACAATACGCTTTAGCAATACCCAAGATATAGCCAAGGTGACGCGGACCAAAACCAGAGCCTGCAGCAACACCGCCGGCAGTGGTGTTCGACGAAGTAACGTACGGATAAGTACCGTGGTCGATGTCTAGCAAGGTGCCTTGTGCGCCTTCAAACATGATTTTGTCACCACGTTTGCGGGCATCATCAAGCTCTTGAGTCACGTCCATCACCATACCAGTGAGGATGTCCGCTTGCTTCATGACTGTCGCCAAGGTCTCTTCATAGCTCACAGGCTCAGCCTTGTAGAAATGCTCAAGCTGGAAGTTATGGAATTCCATCACTTCTTTTAGCTTTTCAGCAAAGGCTTCTTTGTCGAACAGATCGCCAACACGCAGACCACGACGTGCCACTTTATCTTCGTACGCAGGCCCGATACCGCGACCGGTCGTACCGATGGCTTTCTTACCGCGTGCTTGCTCACGTGCTGCGTCAAGCGCAATGTGATATGGCAGGATCAGAGGACAAGCTTCTGACAGGAATAGGCGCTCACGAACCGGCACACCGCGCGCTTCCAGCTCACCCATTTCTTTCAGCAGAGCATCCGGCGACAGCACAACACCGTTACCGATGATACATTTAACGTTGTTGCGAAGGATACCAGAAGGAATCAAGTGTAGGACGGTTTTCTCGCCGTCGATGACAAGAGTATGACCAGCATTGTGACCGCCTTGGTAGCGAACCACGTATTTTGCGTCTTCAGTCAAAAGATCAACGATCTTTCCCTTACCTTCGTCACCCCATTGGGTGCCGAGAACTACTACGTTATTACCCATCTTTTTCGATATGCAGCTAGTTAAAAATGGATTCTAGCACCTTCAAAAAACGGTTGCAGTTATTTTTTAACCATAATGTCGTTTTCTTACCATGGGCTTGTCACGTCAAGCTGACAGCCCCTTGGTTAACTCAAGAGGTAATAGGCCAATACCGCACCGATCACCACCAAGCAGCCTCCGATACGTCGCAACTGATTATCCGGCTGCTGGCTCAGCTCAGTCACCATTTGTCGCCATTGCTTGGGAAATAACATGGGCCCCAACCCTTCGACTACCAATACCAGCGCAAGCGCTCCCCATAATGTCGTCATGATTCATCCTCCTACATTGAATCTTGCTGTGCGCGATAAGCCGAAGACAAAAAAAAGACAAGGCGCAGTGCCTTGTCTTTTCTCGCGGTTATTGCGGTTTATTTATTGATCACGTCAGGCTGCTTCATGTATTTGAAGAAGTCACTTTTCGGATCAACCACCAGCATATCGCTCTTACTGTTAAAGCTTTTACGATAGGCTTGTAGCGAGCGTACAAAGCTATAAAACTCAGGCTCTTTCTTGAACGCGTTAGCAAACAGCTTCGCCACTTCTGCGTCAGCTTCACCACGGGTGATCCGCGCTTGACGCTCTGCTTTAGACAGAATGGTCGCCACTTCTAGCTCAGCTTGCGCGCGAATAATTTCCGCTTGCTCACGCCCTTGTGCACGATGACGACGGGCAACCGCCTCACGCTCAGCACGCATACGTGCATAAATAGACTCACTGATTTCACTCGGCAGGTTGATACGCTTGATACGCAAGTCAATCAACTCAATACCCAAATCACGTGAACCTTCGCTCGCCGCACGATCAAGGACACTTTTCATGACCTCATCACGCTTTTCAGACACGATTTCTTTAATGGTTTTGCTACCGATTTCGGCACGCAAGCCATCCGCGACACGACGCTGCAACAACGACTCGGCAGTCAGTTTGTTACCACCACCAGTGGACAGGTAATACTGGCCAAAGTCTTTGATACGCCACTTCACGTAAGAGTCAATAATGACGTCTTTTTTCTCGGCGGTAACAAAACGGTCAGCACGGTCATCCATGGTTTGGATACGCGCATCGAGTGTGTTGACGCGATCAAACAATGGCAGTTTGAAATGCAGACCCGGCTGATAGATTTTCGCCACGTCGTTATCCGTTTTAAGCACGCGCCCAAAACGGACCACGATGCTACGTTCGCCTTCACTCACCACGAAGATCGACATCAAAAAGACAACAACGGCTAGGACGACAACAGGGATCATCATCTTACGCATGCTTAGTATCTCCCTTCTCGTGATGAACCAGAACGCGGCGCCGACTCTTGCTGGGTTGGCTGTGCGCTTTGCTCAAGCTCAATACCATATTGGCTGCTCGACGTCTCTTTACGCTGGTTCGGTCCAACGGCTGCGCCTCCCATTAGCTTATCGAGTGGGAGATATAACAGATTGCTGTTGCCGCTTTGCGAATCCACCATCACCTTACTGGTGTTGCTGTAGACTTCTTCCATGGTCTGAATATACAGACGGTTACGCGTTACGCGTGGGGCTTCACGGTACTCAGGCAAGAGTTTCTCAAATTGAGACACTTCACCTTGTGCTTCGTTAACCGTACGCTCTTTGTAACCCAATGCGGCTTTTTTCAAGGTTTCCGCACGACCGGTTGCTTTTGGCAATACGTCATTACGATAGGCTTCAGCTTCACGGATAAAGCGCGCTTCATCCTCTCGTGCTGCAATCGCATCATCAAATGCGTCTTTCACTTGCTCCGGTGGGCGCGCATATTGGAAGTTCACATCCACCACCAACAGTCCCATGTCGTACTTATCGATGATTTTGTTGAGTTCCACTTGGGTACGCTCACGCACTTCTTGACGACCACGGGTGATGATATCGTCCATCAAGGAGTCACCGACCACCGCACGCAACGCTGAATCTGTGGCTTGACGCAAGCTATCGTCAGCATTGGTGACGCTGTAAAGATATTGCTGTGGATCCATCACGCGGTATTGTACGTCCATTTCAACGTTCACCACGTTCTCGTCTTTGGTCAGCATAAGACCCGAGCTGTTCAGAGAACGGATAGATTCAACGTTGACGGTGCTGACCGTGTCCACAAAGGTAGGTTTCCAGTTCAAACCAGGCTGCACGATCCGGTCATATTGTCCAAAACGCAGCACCACACCCCGCTCGGCTTCGCCGATGGTGTAGAACCCAGAGATCCCCCAAACAATCGCGCCAATCAGTGCAAGTACACCTAGACCGGCGACGCCTCCCCCAAAGGATGGGCCTTTGCCTTTACGGCCTCCGCCGCCTAAGCCACCGAGTTTGCGGCTTAGCTTGTTAAATAGTTCATCAAGATCCGGTGGGCCTTGATTCCGGCCACCACGATTGCCCCAGGGGTCTTTATCGGGACCGCCATTGTTTCCTGGCTCATTCCACGCCATTCGCGCTCTCCATCAAATTGATCTGACGATAGTTTTTTACTTTAGCAGCCTAGTCGCTGACGATAAAGTCGCCAAGGTGACTGCCTTCTCTTTTTTCCAGCCGATACCAATCTGTTTGTGGCAAACGCACATCAACGAGTAAGTGACCATCGTCTTGGTACTCCTCGTGCACAATGCAGCGCATCTGACAAAACTTACTGTGCATTCGGCCCGCCATGCTTGGTGGCAACCGCAGGCGATGTTTCACCATGGTGCCAGCCAAACGCTCGGTGAGGGCTTCAAATATCAGCGAAATTCCTTGTCCGGATAGCGCCGAGACCCATACCGCTTGTGGGATCCCCTCGTCGTCTCGTTCAATACGAGGTTCAGCGCGTTCTAGACTATCGATTTTATTCATGACAATCAGACGAGGCACATCAGCGGCGTCAATTTCTTCTAGCACGCTGTTGACCGCTTCCATATTGTCACGGTACCTGTCATCACTGGCATCGACCACGTGCAGCAGCAAGTCCGCTTCTTGGGTTTCTTGCAAGGTTGCTTTAAATGCAGCCACCAAGTCATGCGGCAGGTGGCGAATAAAGCCCACCGTGTCGGCAAGAATTGAGGGACCAACATCCTCCACTTCAATCCGGCGTAAGGTCGGATCGAGGGTGGCAAACAACTGATCCGCGGCATACACACCCGCTTCAGTGATGCGGTTAAATAACGTTGATTTCCCAGCGTTGGTATAGCCTACGAGTGAGATAGTGGGCACTTCCGCGCGCGCTCGCGCACGACGCCCCTGCTCTCGCTGCTTGGCGACTTTTTCCAACCGACGAAGAATCGCTTTTACCCGATCTCGCAATAATCGACGGTCAGTTTCCAACTGGGTTTCACCCGGCCCGCGCAAACCAATCCCACCTTTTTGCCGCTCAAGGTGAGTCCAGCCTCGCACCAAACGCGTTGACAGGTGGCGTAGCTGGGCCAGCTCTACCTGCAACTTACCCTCATGGGTGCGTGCACGTTGGGCAAAGATGTCGAGGATCAAGCCGGTTCGGTCTAATACCCGACACTTAAACAATTGTTCCAAGTTACGCTCTTGCGCCGGTGATAATGCGTGATTGAAGATCACGACATCGGCACCGACTTGGCGTACGGTGTCAGCGACTTCTTGCGCCTTACCCTCACCGACAAAATACTTGGGGTGTGGTGACTGACGGCTGCCGACAACAACTTGCAAGGCATCGACACCCGAGGACGACACCAGCATTTGAAACTCGCTGAGATCGTCCCACTCGCCATCATGGGTAAAATTGATATGAACGAGTACAGCCTGTTCACCGGCCTCGTAACGGTCAAACAAGCAAACAGCTCCTTAGCAAATGAATGCTCACTCCTCAGGTTTATCCTGCTGACGATCACCGTGTGAACGCTCGGCAGAACCCTGGTTATTGTTATGGTGGCTGACTGGACGTGCAGGCACGACGGTTGAGATCGCGTGCTTATACACCATCTGGTTAACCGTGTTTTTCAGCAGAATCACGAATTGATCAAACGATTCAATCTGGCCTTGTAACTTAATGCCATTCACCAAGTAAATGGAAACGGGAATACGCTCACGACGTAGCGCATTTAAGAATGGGTCTTGTAATGATTGCCCCTTAGCCATTATTTCTTTTCCTTATTTGTTTGTAATTGTAGTCAATCTAAGCGGTTAAGCAGCGTCCTTGTCAGGGACAGTATACATTAAGTCTCTGTCTCTGCCGCCAACGCTTTTGTCACCGTTTGTAAAGATAGTGACGGCGAGTCACTATCAAGCCAAGTCACATTTTCCCAGCCGCGAAGCCAAGTAATCTGACGTTTGGCCAACTGGCGCGTCGCGCAAATCCCACGATAAACGGCTTCTTCATGGGTGCAGCGTCCGGCCAAATAATCCCACATCTGGCGATACCCCACGCAACGAATCGACGGCAAATCCGGATGCAGATCACCTCTTTCGTATAGCGCGCGTACCTCCTGTTCAAACCCTGCCTCTACCATCTTGGCAAAGCGAAGTTCGATGCGGCGATGCAACTCTCCTCGATCCTGAGGAGTGATTGCGAATTGGTGAACCTGATACGGCAAAGGATCACCTTTCTTCTCCGTTAGCGCCGTTAATGTGTGTCCGGAAACCCGGAATACTTCTAACGCACGCATGATGCGCTGCGGATCATTGGGATGGATCCGCGCGCCCGCAACAGGATCAATATGGCATAACTGCTGATGCAATGCCTCCCAGCCTTGCTGCTGCGCCTCTTTTTCTATCGCGTCGCGCACCTCAGGATCCGCACTGGGTAGCGGTGATAATCCCTCAAGCAACGCTTTAAAGTACAACATTGTGCCCCCCACCAGCAGCGGGATTTTGCCTTGGGCAACAATCTCTGCCATCGCGGTGAGCGCATCGTCACGAAAGTCGGCCGCCGAATAGGCTTGCGACGGATCGCGAATATCAATTAGGCGATGCGGGGCCTGAGCCAATTCATCAGCCGTTGGTTTGGCAGTACCAATGTCCATGCCGCGGTAAATCAATGCCGAATCCACACTAATAATTTCCACCGGCAATGTTTTACGTAACGCTATAGCCAGATCCGTTTTTCCGGAGGCAGTCGGCCCCATCAGAAAAATGGCCTTGGGCAACGGATTAGTCATGCTGTAATGCTTCTATCGCTGTGGTCAAGTCAAGACGTTTAAACACGCGCTGATAGCCATGCTGTAACGCCTCGCCCTGCCAATATTGTTCAATTTCCGAAACGGTCTGTACCGCTTGCGCAAGGCTGACGTGATCCGATGCTACTGTCAACTGCTTTGCCAGCCAACTCCACATGCTTGAGCTGTGATCTTCATGGGGTTGATCTGGGGTTAATGACAATAAAAATGCCAACAAGTCGGGAATAAAAGCTTGGAGGTTGGACTGGCGCAGTGGCTGACATACTGTCATGACCATCAACTGTTGTCCTTTTACCTTTATATGGATCCCAAAGCGCCCTAATAAGGTTTGATAGTGCTCAACCGCCTCACATTCTTGAGGCGACGCCGACATCCGCTGCGGGATCAATAGCGGCTGTGCCACTAACCCTTCATCAAGGGCGGGTCGCAACGCTCCCTGCTGACGCCATGTCTGCAAGGCTTGATAATCCGCCAACCACAATGCATCACCACGCGCGATCAGCACATAGTGACCGTGAGTCACGGCGAGCACTTTGCCTAACCCACTTTCTGCGCTAGCGGGCCGATCGCTGACATCGGCGACCGTCGCCTCTACCGTTGGCACAGCCTCAGACGCGGCTGGGGCTGATGTTTCCGAGAGTGTAGCGGTCTGCGCGTGCGGCTTTTGTTCTGACGCGTAAGGCGTCATCAGTGCCTGATACGCGTGTGTCGCCTTTTTAGATGGTGGCGCGGGTGGCGAGGAAAACGCGCGATTCCCCGACCATTCGCCTGATTGCCCACGCTCGCGGACCGGCTCCTTGCGCTGGCCGGGATAATCTGGAAAACGGTTCACCGCGGTTTGGTAATCACTGGCCACCGCAGATGGCCGTGTCTGATAGCTAGCCTGTTCGCGGACCTCACCGGTTTCATTGTCCACCCCCTCTAAGACGGGAGAACTGGCCTGCTGTAACGCATCAAAAATAGCTTGGAAAATAAAGTCATGCACCAAGCGGGCTTGATGGAATCGCACTTCATGCTTCGCGGGGTGTACATTCACATCCACTTGGTGCGGATCCACATCAATGTAAAGAACAAACGCCGCATATTGGTCAGGGGCAAGGCTTTGCTCATAGCCTTGACGAATCGCATGGTTAATCAGCTTGTCTTTCATCATCCGCTGATTGACAAAGCAGTGCTGCATATCATTTTGCTGACGCGCACCTTCTGGCGTACAAATCCATCCCCGAAGCGTCATATCATGATGGGTCAGCTCCACGCGCAACGCATGGTCAACAAACTTTTGCCCACATACCGCTTTGAGACGACGTACCGGATCGCCCTGTTCAGGCACTCGCCGATACTGACGCACTGGCGTGCCGTTGTGACGCAAGTTGATAGTGATATCGAAACGGCTCAGTGCGATACGGCGCAACAGCTCATCAATATGGCCAAATTCCGTTTTCTCGGTACGTAAAAACTTACGTCGTGCGGGTGTATTGAAAAACAAGTCCACCACTTCCACGGTACACCCCACAGGGTGCGCCGCAGGCTTAACACTCACAGCCATATCACGGCCTTCGGCGTACGCTGACCACGCTTCTTGCTGTTCAGCAGGACGCGAGGTAATGGTCAGGCGAGAAACGGAGCTGATACTCGCCAGCGCCTCGCCGCGAAAGCCTAAACTCATGATCGCTTCGAGATCATCCAAGGTGTGGATTTTTGAGGTGGCATGTCGGCTTAACGCCAACTGTAAGTCTGCTTTACTAATTCCGCTGCCGTTATCACGCACACGGATCAGCTTACTGCCGCCTTTTTCAATATCGATATCGATACGGGTCGCGCCCGCATCAATACTGTTCTCGACCAACTCTTTGACCACAGACGCTGGCCTTTCGACCACTTCGCCCGCGGCGATTTGGTTGGCCAAGCGAGCCGGTAAAATCTGAATGGCCATATCAACTTCCCGGAATGATTAACGTCTGCCCCACCGCCAAGGTGTCAGAGCGCAGCGAATTAGCTTGCCGCAAGCTTTCAATAGTCACGCCATAATTCGCGGCGATTTTTCCTAAGTACTCGCCACGTTTGACTTTGTGCTTGCGATCCGGCGTCGTGGCACCGGGAATCGACAGTTTTTGCCCAACCCAAAGCGTATCCGATTTCAGACTATTGGCTCGGCGAATGGTACTGACCGACACCTGATAGTGCTCGGCAATCTTGCCCAGAAACTCGCCGCGGCTCACGGTATGGGTAACCGTACGCGTCGAAGAGGCAGCGTTATCCCCCTTACCGGCGAGTTTAGCGACATCGACATTAGGGATAGACAGCACTTGCCCGACCCGCAACGTGTTAGAGCTTAGCCCATTAGCTGATTTAATCGCCGCGACCGAGCTTTGGTATTTATTGGCGATCAAAGACAATGACTGTCCCGCCGTGACAGTATGTTTTACCCCATTTTTACGGGCAGCGAATAGGGTGCCATCGGGCGGGAAATGTTCAAAATAATTACGGATCCCGTGATAGACCGCATCGGCAAGCCGGCGCTGGTGATCCCGTTGGAACAGGAGTCGTTCTTCTTGTGGGTTAGAGATAAACCCAGTTTCAATCAGCAAAGAGGGAATATCAGGCGATTTGAGGACAGCCAAACTGGCGTGCTCAGGGCTTGATTTATGCAGCTTGGTAACTTTCCCCAACTCTTTAAGCACCCGGGTCGCCACGTTATAGCCTTCTTTTTGCGAGTTGCTGAACTGTAAATCCAGCACCGCGCGACTGAGGTATTCATCTTCGTTGTTTTGTGCCAATAAGGACCCACCACCCAATAGGTTGGACTGCTCTTCGTGCCTTTCAATCCAGCGACCAATTTCACTGTTCGCGCGGCGACGAGATAGCACCCATACCGATGCCCCTCGTGGTTGAGGCTTGTGGAAACCATCGGCATGAATTGAAACCAATAAGTGGGCTTTGTGCTGGCGGGCAATCTCTGAGCGTCGATTCAAATCGACAAAGTAATCACCGGTGCGCGTGAGTACCGCTCGCATCCCAGGTACCGCATTAATGCGGGCGGCGGTTTGCTTGGCGATCGCCAGCGTGACGTATTTTTCATATTTTCGTGTCGGGCCAACCGCGCCCGGGTCGTTGCCTCCATGACCGGCATCGATCGCCACGACGATGTCATCGGTGCCAAACGGCAACGCGGCCACCGTTTCTCGACGCTTCTTTTCCGCGGCACTCAAGTCGGGTTTATTCTTATCGACTTTATCAGGATGAGGCAAATCCACCACCAAGCGGTGGCCATACTCGCCACCCGGAGCCAAAGCGAAGATGTGCGGCTTGGCCGCGTCTTTTAACTCAAATACCAATCGATAGGTGGACTTGGCAGGCGGGCTACTTTTGCGAATTTTAGTCAGTATATCGCTGCCCTTGACCGGCTTTGGGAGCGAGGTCGCCAGTGAGCTCTGCTTTAAATCAATGACCAAACGGTCAGGTCGAGTCAATGAAAAGTAACTAAAGTCTGGCGTATCCGCTAAATCGACCACGACCCGTGTTTCATTGGGCGCAGGCCAAACGCGAATATTTTCAATCTGATTGGCCCAGCCTGTTACGCTGAACAGACCCGCGATCATCAAGGTGCATAGCCGCTGCCACATCATGCTAGTCATCCCATTCTAAGCGATTGATAACCGACACACCGACTTCGGTATTTGCGGTCAGCGCCACCGTGCGTTGCTCGCCGTCATACTGCAAAGTGATATCAAGATCCGCATGAGGTAACCAGCCCTGCCCTTTTTCCGGCCATTCAATCAGGCACAGTGCCTGTTCATTGAAATAATCCCGAATCCCCATAAATTCCAACTCTTCTGGGTCTGCCAAGCGGTACAGGTCAAAGTGATAAACCTGCCAAGGCGGGAGCTGGTAAGGCTCGACCAAGGTATACGTCGGACTTTTGACGTTACCCGTATGACCCATTGCTTGAACAAATCCGCGACAAAACGTCGTTTTTCCTGCGCCCAGATCGCCATGTAAATAACAGGTTGTGCTTTGCGTACAAGCACGGGCCAACGCTGCCCCAAGGGCAACAGTACTGTCGGCGTCTGCCAACTGGGTATGAAAAGTTTGGGTCATGCTACTACTGCGTCTCGTCTGTTGGCTTTATTAATCGATCAATCGCTGTAACTCGGGTAATAAATCACTGGCAAGCAAACCACGTTCACCGGCAAGTGCCGCTTGGTCACCGGCTTTACCATGAAGATAGCAGCCCATGGCCGCTGCATGAAATAAATCAACGCCTTGAGCGATAAAGCTGCCAATAACGCCAGATAACACATCGCCCATGCCGCCAGATGCCATGCCCGGGTTCCCCACATTGGCTACAGCATAATCTGTGCCATCATATACGATCGTGCCCGCGCCTTTAAGTACTACTACCCCGCCGTAGCGTGTCTGGATAGCTTTGACGGCGGCGAAGCGATCGAGTTCCACATCCGCCACTTCACAGCCCAATAAACGCGCAGCTTCTCCCGGATGGGGGGTTAATACCCAGTCGTCTCGCTGTTGCGGATGGCGAGCGAGTTTATTGAGTCCATCGGCATCAATTACTTTAGTACCACGCGCCCCAACCGCGATTTTCCACAGCGCGTCAGACCATGCACTGCTGCCAAGCCCCGGGCCAATCACCAAGTTTGTCGCCCATTCCAGTGCCTCACTCAGTGACTGCCCAGGTGCCCAACCTTGGGTCATTAATTCGGGTTGACGCGTCACCAACATCAGGGTGTGCTCCGCTTGGGTCACGACTTTGACTAACCCCGCTCCCGTCCGCAATGCCGCCTGTGCTGACAAAGTCACCGCACCGGCCATACCATGATCGCCGCCCAAACAAAGTACCCGACCGAACTGGCCTTTGTGCGCGGTGCGATCACGTTTGGGAAGATACCGTTGGCAAAGATCATCATTCATCAGCCAGCCGGCAGCCTGTGTCTGACGACCAAAGGCGGTGGCAACATTCAACCCTGCAAAAACGAGCTCGCCTCGGTGTGACATCGCTTTACCGGTCACTAACCCTTGTTTGAGCGCAATCAGCGTCACCGTGATGGTCGCATTGATTGCACATCCTTTGACACAGCCACTGTCTGCACACAACCCCGAGGGAATATCGACGGCAATCACAGGCACTTGGCTTTGATTGATGCGCGAGATCGCTTCGGCATAATCCCCCGTCACCGCACGGGAGAGACCTGTGCCGAGGATCGCATCCACAATCACATCAAATTGTTGCATGGTCGGTGCGCTGGAAACATTGGTGCCCCCGCAATCCCGCCATTCCTGAAACGCAGTGGCCGCATCCCCGGTCAGCCGCTCTGGATCGCCTAACGCCCACACGGTAACGTTCAATCCCGACGATTTAGCCAGCCGAGCAATCACATAACCATCGCCCGCATTATTGCCCACCCCACACACAATCAATATCCGTGCGGCATTCGGGTAACGCTGCGCTAACGTGTCAAAAACAGCTTGTCCGGCGCGGAGCATTAACTGGTACATCGGGATCTCAAGGGCCTTCGCCACGGCAATCTCACCCTCACGGACTTGCTCTGCACGATAAAAACTCTGTGGTAAACTTGCTGCCATCGAATGCCTCCATTCATTGTGCTTGCACCACTTCACGGCCCAGGATTTCTCGCTATGTCGCACCCCACGCCCGATGCTTCAATTGATTTCAACCAATTAGCCCAACGTATCAAGCAATGGGGACAAGCGCTAGGCTTCCAGCATGTGGGGATCACGGATGTTGATCTTACGCAACATGAAGCGCAACTGCAGCGTTGGTTAGATCTGGGATATCACGGTGAAATGGATTGGATGGCGCGTCACGGCATGATGCGCGCGCGTCCACAAGAGTTGGTGCCCGGCACCGTACGCGTGATCAGTGTAAGGATGAACTACTTGCCGCCTAACGCGGGCTTTGCCACTACATTAGCCAATCCAACGCTGGGGTATGTGAGTCGCTATTCGTTGGGGCGGGATTATCACAAACTGATCCGAAACCGCCTCAAAAAGTTGGGCCAGCAGATTGAGGCTGAAGTAGGCCCATTCGGATATCGTCCTTTTGTCGACTCTGCCCCTGTTTTAGAACGCCCGCTCGCGGAAAAAGCCGGCCTAGGCTGGACAGGCAAGCACTCGCTGATCCTCAACAAAGAGACAGGATCTTGGTTCTTTCTCGGCGAGTTATTGGTCGATCTTCCTTTGCCGGTCGATACTCCGGTCGAAAACCAGTGCGGTAAATGTGTAGCCTGTATGACCAGCTGCCCAACCCAAGCGATCGTCGCCGAAGGCGTGGTCGATGCACGTCGCTGCATCTCTTATCTCACGATTGAGTACGATGGCGTGATCCCACTCGAGTTTCGTCATGCCATCGGTAACCGTATTTATGGCTGCGATGACTGCCAACTGGTGTGTCCATTTAACCGCGATGCAGAATTAACCCTAGAGGCCGATTTTCATTGCCGCCCAAGCCTTGAGCAGCAGCCACTCACGACCCTTTTTAACTGGGATGAAGACACGTTTTTATCCCTGACCCAAGGGTCAGCGATTCGACGGATTGGCATACGTAAATGGCGGCGTAACCTCGCGATCGCGATGGGGAATGCCCCCTACGATGAAGATATCGTCAACAGCCTATCTGCACGACTCGGTGAAGATGACTTAGTCGATGAACATATTCAGTGGGCACTTAGCGAACAAGAGAAAAAGCGACTACAAATAGATGTGCAGATTTTACCCACTGGCACCAAACGGCTGGTGCGTATTATCGAAAAAGGCCTGCCTAGAGACGCCTAACCGGCGGCTTATCACGGAAAGATGACGCTATTCACACAATGTGGAAAAGTCCATAAGTAAGCGCCGTTTTGGTGCACTTCTTGATAGTTAAACACATTGGTGGTGCATTAAGCGAGCAAGATCACGGAAGTGAATAAGATTGTGGAAAAGCGTTAAGTAAACTGGAAGAAAAAGATAAAAAACCACTTAAAATCAAGGTTTTGGGCTTTAAATGTATCGATTAGCACTGTACTACAAACACAAGGCACTTGATCAATATCTCACCACCCCCTCTCGCCGGCAAGAATTCATCAACCAGTTTATCCACAAGCATATATCTGTGGATAACTCTGTGCAATAACTGACGAAACCGCGCTATCACGCCGCCTTGAGAAAGGTTTGACGAAATAGTTAGCGAAAAATCAGGAATGATGCTTCACAGCATTAAAGAGAACGTTATAAAAAACGTTGCACTGGTGTTTAACCAAGTGATTGGAGCGACACACGAGGTTCGAACTCGTGACCTCAACCTTGGCAAGGTTGCGCTCTACCAGCTGAGCTAGTGTCGCTTATACCGAGTTGTAATTTGGAGCGACATACGAGGTTCGAACTCGTGACCTCAACCTTGGCAAGGTTGCGCTCTACCAGCTGAGCTAATGTCGCATTGCCGATGCGTTACATCGAATTTTAAATTGGAGCGACACACGAGGTTCGAACTCGTGACCTCAACCTTGGCAAGGTTGCGCTCTACCAGCTGAGCTAGTGTCGCTTAGATCGACCTGATCCACATCAGATCGAACATTAATTTGGAGCGACATACGAGGTTCGAACTCGTGACCTCAACCTTGGCAAGGTTGCGCTCTACCAGCTGAGCTAATGTCGCTTTCAACAGACGTTTCACGTCGTTAGGGCTGCGAATTATACGAAGAAAAAACCGGGTTGCAAGTGCTGACGAGCAAAATTTTGGTTTTTTCTTTTGATCGCTCAAAAGAACACCAGATCGATGAAAATAAAATCAGATCGTCAGGATCCTTTCGCGATAGAACTGCAATTCTGCAATTGATTCACGGATATCGTCAAGCGCTAAGTGCGTTCCCTGCTTCGAAAAGTCATTCAATATCTCAGGCTTCCAGCGTCGGACTAATTCCTTCAAAGTACTGACATCCACGGTGCGATAGTGGAAATAGCGCTCTAGTGCTGGCATGTGACGATACAGAAAGCGTCGATCTTGCCCCACGCTGTTACCACAAATCGGTGAAGCGCCTTCTGGTACCCACTGTGATAAAAAGGCGAGGGTTTGCTCGATGGCATCTTGCTCACTAATGGTGCTTTGCTCGACGCGCGCCACTAATCCCGATTGAGTATGGGTGCGGGTACACCAGTCATCCATTTTGTCCAGTTCGCTTTGTGGCTGAGAAATCGCTAATACCGGCCCTTCTGCCAACACATTGAGCTGTGCATCGGTGACAATTGTCGCGATCTCAATGATCTTGTGGGTGTCAGGATCTAATCCAGTCATTTCCAGATCAATCCAGATTAAATTGTTTTCACTGAACGCCATTGAACTTGCCTTTTTTATGCGTAAACCATGTATCATACTGTGCTTGATATGAAAGCCAACTTAACCGATAAGAGTCATCGTGGCAAAAAAGAAAAAGCTTACCAAAGGCCAACTACGGCGCGTGCGATCCAACCAACAACGTCGGATCAAACAGCAAGATAATGATGTGCAATGGGATGACGCGCTGCTAGAAAATGCACGCGAGGGACGTGTGATCACGCGATTTGGCCAACACGCTGATATCGAGGATCCGCAAACTGGAATCATCCATCGCTGCAATCTGCGTCGTACCGTGCAAAGCTTGGTAACTGGCGACCGTGTGGTTTGGCGTCCGGGAAAAGAAACCCTGCATGGCATTGCCGGCGTTGTCGAGGCAGTGCATGAACGCCAATCGGTTCTGACCCGTCCCGACTACTATGATGGCGTAAAACCCGTTGCCGCTAACATCGATCAAGTGATCATCGTAGCCGCGATTTTGCCCGAGTTATCACTGAATATTATTGATCGTTATTTGATTGCCTGCGAAGTCTTGAATATTCGTCCTCTAATCGTAATCAACAAGGTCGATTTGCTAGATAGCGAGGGGCGTGAAATGGTGGACGAATTACTCGACATCTATCGCGATATTGGCTATCCCATCGTGTTGGTGAGTGCCGATACCGGCGAAGGGATAGAGGCGCTAGAACGCCATCTCGATCAACATGTGAGTGTCTTTGTCGGCCAATCCGGCGTGGGAAAATCAAGCTTGGTCAATACGCTACTGCCGGATGTGGATGCGCAAATTGGTGACGTCTCTGAAAACTCAGGGTTGGGCCAACATACCACCACCGCCGCGCGTTTGTATCATTTTGACCAAGGGGGTGATCTTATTGACTCCCCTGGCGTGCGAGAATTTGGTTTATGGCATTTAGAGCCGGAACAAATCGCACAAGGCTTTGTCGAATTTCGCGACTATCTGGGTGGCTGTAAATTCCGTGATTGTAAGCACGGCGATGATCCAGGTTGCTTGTTGAGACAAGCTGTGGAAGATGGCCATATCAGCGTCGAGCGGTTTGATAGCTATCACCGCATTATCGAGAGCATGAAAGAAGCCAAAGACAACCGTCAGTTTTCACGTAACAAGCAAAACTGATCCAACAACGCGCCTCTGTCACTTCGTCATCGGATTGGCTACACTGCGCGGCTTAGCCGCTGCAAGGCGCGTAAACATTCTTTAACCATTCAGGACATAACCGTGCGAGACGATTTGAAAGTCGGCCTGCAATATATAGCGCCGAAACATGCCCTTACCCGAATGATGGGGAAACTAGCCAGCCTTAAAGGTGGATGGTTGACCACTGCTGTGATCAAATGGTTTATCAAGCAATATCAGGTCGATATGAGTGAGGCCAAAGTCAGTGACCCTGCCTACTATCGCACCTTTAACGACTTTTTCGTGCGAGAGCTCAAGCCCGCGTTACGCCCCATTGATGGCGATGCAGAGACGTTGGTCTATCCCGCCGATGCGTGCGTCAGTCAAGCCGGATTGATTGAGCAAGGACGTATTATCCAAGCCAAAGGCCACTCGTTTGATGTCACTGAACTCGTCGGTGGCGATCACGCCCTTGCCGACCAGTTTAAAGAGGGTCACTTTGCCACCCTTTACTTGTCACCGCGTGACTATCACCGTGTGCACATGCCATGTGATGCCGTGTTACGTGAAATGGTCTACATCCCCGGCGATTTGTTTTCCGTCAATCCACTAACGGCAGAGAACGTGCCGAACTTGTTTGCCCGTAACGAGCGTGTAGTGTGCGTATTTGAGACTGAATTTGGGCCTATGGTGCAAGTTTTGGTGGGCGCAACCATTGTGGGCAGTATTGCCACTACATGGGCGGGTACAGTCACTCCGCCAACCGGTGGCAGCATTCGCCGTTGGGAATACCCGACAGAAGGCGAACAAGCTATCCGCTTTGCTCAGGGTGATGAAATGGGTCTATTTAAACTCGGCTCAACTGTGATTAACCTGTTCCCAGCAGGGGCAATCCGTTTTCATGATGACGTCGCTCCCGGCTCCCCAACACAAATGGGACAGCCTTACGCGCACCGCCAGGCATAACAGCTGAAAATTGTGAGATAAGGGGCATTTATGCCCCTTTTTTGTCGCCAAATTCGGAGACCTTTCCCGTTAATTCCCTCTTAAATCCGTATCATTGATCCCATCAATACACCTGTGATGCATCGGCGTGCTGGCGCATGGTCAGCCCGCACTCACAACATCAACCCTTATGAGGCGTATTTGTGGTCAATGCTCGTTTTACTAAGTTACTTGTCTCGCTCGGGCTGCCATTGTTGCTGCTCCTACTTCCAACCGACTGGTTACCTATCGCCAACCTCACTTTGATTCAGCACCGTTTATTGGCGATCTTCCTGATGGCGGCCTTACTGTGGGTTCTTGAACCTGTGCCAGTATTTTCAACCTCTTTGCTGATCATTACCCTGCAATTGGTGATGATCTCCGATAAAGGCTTACACTGGTTTCGCGGCGAAACGGCGCATCATCCGCGGGGCGAATTGATCCCTTATACCGATATTCTCAGCGCCTTTTCTTCCCCCATCATTATTCTATTTATGGGGGGCTTCTCGCTGGCTATTGCTGCTTCCAAATATGAGTTAGATATCAACCTTGCCCGCGTATTACTCAAACCCTTTGGCAAGCACCCCAAATTTATCATGCTGGGTTTGATGCTTATCACCGCCGTGTTCTCAATGTTCATGTCCAATACCGCCACCACGGTGATGATGCTGGCGCTACTGGCACCGATTTTGAGTGTACTCCCGAAAGGCGATCCTGCGATTAAAGCCTTGGTCTTGTGTATTCCGGTTGCCGCCAATACCGGTGGAATCGCAACGCCAATCGGGACGCCGCCCAACGCCATTGCTCTGCAGTATCTCACCGGCGAATACAGCATCTCATTTCTGGGATGGATGCAAATGGGCCTACCCTTTGTGGTGATCCAATTGGCGTTTGCATGGTGGTTACTACAGCGCTTATTCCGCAGTCCACAAACCGAAATCACACTGGCACTGGAAGGCAAATTTCTACGGGGCTGGCAAGCGTATACCGTCTATGCCACCTTTGCGCTGACCATTGCGCTGTGGCTAACCACCAGCCTACATGGCATGAATACCTATGTGGTCGCGGTGATCCCGCTCGCGTTGTTCACCCTGACAGGGATCATGGGCAAGGCCGAGTTAAAGCTGATTAATTGGGATGTCCTGTGGCTCGTCGCCGGCGGGATTGCGATGGGTATTGCGCTAGACGAAACCGGCCTTGCTGCCGCATTAGCGCATGCCGTGGACTACAGCGTATTAACGGCTATGACAGTATTGGTCACCCTCTCCATTATTTGTTGGCTCATGGCAAACTTTATGTCGAATACCGCGACAGCTAACTTATTGATGCCTATTGCGGCGGCCATTGCCACCTCTATGCCATCACTGGTGAATGTGGGTGGCATGCAAGGATTGCTCGTCGTGGTGGCTTTCTCCGCTTCATTAGGGATGATTCTGCCGGTTTCTACCCCGCCCAACTCTTTGGCGTATTCCACCGGCTTCATCGACAGCCGTGATTTAGTCAAAGTCGGTACGATTCTTGGGATCAGTGGCTTAGGCTTAGTCTATGCAGCCGTCCTCGCGCTAACATAGACGTAACATCTCAACATCAGCCAGGGTTGTTTGCGTTGCCTCCAAAACAAACAACCCTCTGTTTTGTCAGTGTTAAAAATATGATAACTAGAACAATGTGCATGCCAACAGCCTTAGGCGTCGCTTTGCACAGGGAGTTTTTTTATAAATTTATTATCACCCCTGGCTCAAGCTTTCTACAATTAAGCAAATACTCAATAAAAGAGTCGTAAACGTGGTAGTACGAGGGACGTTTCATGAAATTCACCATTAAGACCAAAATATTACTTGCTGTTGCTTTGGTCGTGGCCTTAGTTAGCGTGGTTCAAGCGTGGTTCTCCGTGACCCAGCTAAAAGACGAAACACAACAAAATGTCACCGCTCAAATGCGCGATACCGCCTTATCCACCAGTAACTTTATTGATGAGTGGCTAGATATTCGCAGTAAAATGCTCCTGGCCAATGTGCCGCTCATTGCCAGTCAATCTAATGTGGATCGCGAACTGCTCTTAACCAAACGACAAGGTAATTTCCTGACCGTTTACGCAGGTTTTTCCGACGGCTCCGTCGCGTTCGGGGATAAAACCGAAACCTGGCCGGCTAACTATGACCCTCGGACTCGCCCTTGGTACAAGAAAGCAAGCGCAGCGGATGGCTTAATCATCACCCCACCCTATATTGACGCCAATGGCGCAGGGATGGTTATCAGCTTTGCCAAAGCCTTTAACGACCGTTTCCAAGGTGTGATAGCGGCCGATCTATCGGTCAATGCCATTGTTGAAGAAGTGCTCAACGTCAAAATGCCGAATAACGGTTTCGCGTTTCTCGTAGACAGCAACAATAACGTTGTAGCCTACCGAGACACTACGCTCAGTAATAAACCGCTCACCCAAGTCGATGATGAACTCACGCCTGCGTTTATTCAACAGGCGCGCAATAGCAATGCGTTACAGAGTATAGTTTTTGATAGCGACGGTCGCAAAAAACTGGTCGCCATCACTCATGTCGAAGGGGCTAACTGGAGCTTAGGGGTGGTGCAAGACAGGGAGCTCGCCTTTGCATCCGTGTCTGAACAAATTATTTCGACCCTCATCACGTCCGTGATTCTGTTTGTCATCATTGCCCTGATTGCCGGTGCGCTTATCCATCGCATGTTGGCGCCGCTAACCCAATTGACGCACGCGGTCAGCTCACTATCGAAAGGGAGCGGTGACCTCACTCAACGCCTCGATATTGTGCGTCATGATGAGATTGGTGAACTGGCTGGCCACGTCAACGCGTTTCTAGAACAACTGCAATCCATGATTGGTCGTAGCGTCTCGCAAAGTGTGGCGCTTTCAGAGCGTGCTGAGCAATGTCGAGAACTGGCGCACCAATCAAGCGGCTTAGTCGGTCAGCAGCAAGGCGATGTGGATCAAATTGCCACCGCCATTCACGAAATGTCCACTACCGCGAATGAAGTCGCCAGCCATGCCGAGCTGACGGCACGCTCCGCGCAAGATGCAGAAAGTGCCTGCCGTGATGGGCTCACCGTGGTGGAAGATAACCGTGAGGCGATCACCCAGCTAGCTGAACACGTTGATCAAGCCACCAACGTAATTCGCGAATTAGACACCAACTCACAAAGCATCAATCAAATTATCTCCACCATTCAAGATATCGCCGAGCAAACCAACTTGTTGGCCTTGAACGCCGCGATTGAGGCCGCCCGTGCCGGTGAACAAGGGCGTGGCTTTGCGGTCGTCGCCGATGAAGTGCGCGTGCTCAGTCAGCGTACCCATGACTCTACCGAAGAGATCCGCAACATGATTGAAACACTACAAAGTACAACGCAGCGTGCGGTAGATGGCATGACACAAAGTAACGAAATGGCAACCTCCAGTGTCGAACGGGCTGCGTCAGCCAGTGACAAACTGAACGAGATCACCCGTGCGATTGGGGACATTTCCGAAATGGCAGCACAAATTGCCAGTGCGGCAGAGGAACAGCGGGCCGTCACCGAAGACATTAACCGAAATACCCAAGCCGTGCGCGATTTGTCACTGGAGATCCATCAAAAAGCGACCGACACCGGTGAGCAAGGAGAATATATGGCCAACGCCGCGCAAGAAATGCATGGCGACTTGTCCAAATTCAAAGTCTAGTCCAAACGGCAGCCTATCCACGTAGGCTGCCTCCTCCATCCACTGGCAGTAAGATCACAAATCCCACACCTCTCTACCTCTTTTCACTGCGCACTGACACAAATTGCATAACTGATCGGATTTTACTGCAAACGACACGTTTACAATCAGTCTAATCTCTTAGATGTGGAAATGTGTCTATGCCCAAACCAACCATAAAACTGAAAATCATTGTGGCCATCGCCTTGATCGTCGCCTTGGTCAGTGCGGTGCTTGCCACCATTTCAGTCCGACAATTACAAAACGAAACCACCAGCAGCATCACTAAACAGATGCAAGACGTCGGCGATGCCACTGCACAGTTCATCGATAGCTGGCTAAGTACCCGTGCGGATATGTTGTTGGCCAATGAATCCTTGATTGCCAATCAACCCAATGTTGACCGTGAGTTGCTCGTCACCAAGCGCGCCGGACACTTTTTGTCTGTCTATGCCGGGTTCAGTGATGGTCGTATCGCATATGGCGACAAAAGCGAAGATTGGCCTGCAGATTACGATCCTCGCACTCGCCCTTGGTATAAGAACGCCAATCAGAGCAGCGAGCTGATTATTACCGAGCCTTATCAAGACTTTGATGGCAGTCTGGTGGTCAGCTTAGCGAAATCCTTTAATGGCCGCTATCAAGGGGTGATTGCCGCTGACGTGACCGTCACCGACATTGTCGATCAGGTCCTAAACCTCAAGCTCAGCAATGGCTTTGCGTTTTTAGTCGATGGCAGCAACAGTATTGTGGCTTACCGTGATACCGAACTCAGTCGACAACCTCTCACCGAGCTCGATGCGGAACTGACGCCAGCATTTATAGACAGTGCCAGTCGTCAGGGCAAACTGGTGACCTTTGATTTAAAGGGTGAAGACAAGTTACTCGCAGCCATTGACGTGCCGAATACCGATTGGACCTTGGGGATTGTCGAAGATAAGAGCGACGCCTATGCCTCCGTGTCAGAGCAAATCACCTTTGTGGTGGTCGCCTCCGTGATCCTCTTTATCGTGATCGCGTTTATTGCCGGTGCCTTAATCAAACAGCTCCTGAAGCCATTAAGCGAGTTAACCGGCGCCGTCCATGCCCTTTCCGCGGGTGAAGGCGATCTGACCCAACGCATTAATATTGTTCGTCAGGACGAAATTGGTGAACTGGCCGAATACATGAACGCCTTTCTCGCCCAACTTCAGCAAATGGTCGGTAAAGCGGTCAATCAGAGCATGACCCTGTCGCAAAGCGCAGAAGAGTGTCGCACGCATGCCCTGCAATCAAGCCAATTGGTTGATAAGCAGCAAAATGATGTTGACCAGATTGCCACCGCTATCCATGAGATGTCCGCCACCGCCAATGAAGTGGCCAGTCACGCTGAAGACACCGCTACCTCCGCCCAACAAGCCGAACAGTCGTGTCAAGAAGGGTTAAGTGTGGTAAGCGATAACCGAAATGCGATCACCCAATTGGCCGATCAAGTAGAACGGGCCACCAATGTCATTCGTGAATTGGATGAAAATGCTCAGAGCATCAACCAAATCATTGCGACCATTCAAGGTGTCGCAGAACAGACCAACTTGTTAGCATTGAACGCCGCCATCGAAGCAGCACGCGCGGGTGAGCAAGGGCGTGGATTTGCCGTTGTGGCCGATGAAGTGCGAGTGCTCAGCCAGCGCACCCATGACTCGACCGAAGAAATTCGCAACATGATTGAGACCTTGCAGCACACCACCCAACGTGCGGTGGATGACATGATGCAAAGTAATAATATGGCGACATCGAGTGTTGAGCGCGCAGAAGCGGCCAGCGAACGACTCAATCAGATCACCACAGCAATCAGTACGATTTCTGAAATGGCGATCCAAATTGCCAGCGCCGCAGAAGAGCAACGTGCGGTGACTGACGATATCAACCGCAACACCCAAGCGGTGAAAGATCTCTCCTATGAGATCCACCAACAAGCAAGTGCAACCGGGGACCAAGGCGAAAGCATGGCGCAAGCAGCACGTGACATGCACCAAGACCTGTCAAAATTTAAAGTCTAGGTGAGTGCCCTTGCCTTTCAAACGCCACCGCGAGGTGGCGTTTTTCTTACGGCGCTACGCGCGTGAGACAGGAAACGCGGTCACCGCATCAATGTGATCACAACCGAGCGCGAGCATCACAAGGCGATCTATCCCTAGCGCGACCCCAGCACAATCCGGCAGCCCCGCTTCCAAGGCGGCGAGTAAGTGTTGATCGATAGGTTGCGGGCGCAAACCTCTTGCCACTCGCATCGCATTGTCCGCCTCAAAGCGGCGGCGCTGCTCCTGCGCATCTTGAAGCTCATAGAACCCATTAGCGAGTTCAATGCCTTGAAAATACACCTCAAAGCGGTGTGCAACACGTGGATCCGCCTCACTGATTTTGGCTAACGCGGCTTGAGACGCCGGAAAGTCGTAAACAAAAGCCGGCGCCTGCTGACCAATATTTGGCTCAACCATCACCGAGAAAAGCAGTTGCAACAAGGTGTCTTTGTCGGTTTCATCCTCAGTGATATCGGCAAGCCCTTGGGTAGCAGCAAGGGCTCGCAGCTGGTCAATATCCGCGCGTAATGGACAAAGTCCAGTGCATGATTGAAAAGCTGCTTGGTAGCTCATTCGCGTCGCACCTTGGCACTTGAGTACCGCTTGCAACAGCGCATCCATTTCATCCATCAACTGGTGATGGTCAAAATCCGGTCGATACCACTCGAGCATGGTAAATTCTGGATTGTGATAACGCCCCGCCTCTTCATTACGAAACGCCTTACTGATTTGATAAATGGCGCCGCTACCCGCCGCCAGTAATCGTTTCATATGAAATTCTGGACTGGTCATCAAATACAAAGGCAGCCCCTTGGCAAAGCCCGGGCCGACCAGTGAGGTGGAAAAACTGTGCAGGTGCACATCCGTCACCGCCGCTTGGCTCAACGCTGGGGTATCGACTTCCCATACCGCACGCTCAGCAAAAAATTGACGAATGCGGGCAATAATGGCCGATCGTTTTTTCAACTGTGTTATTGAGGCCGTTGGCTGCCATGAACAGGCTTGAGTCATGATATCAGTCTCTCATTACGCGAATGGCGTCAGTCTAGCGTCACGCTGGCGAATAACAACCAGCACGCCAAGATGAAGCACGACATAAACGTGGCACTATGCGCATTCTGTTTGTAAGCAAACGCTGTTTTTTCATGGTTCGCCGACACTTAACGACCCACCTCACAGTTTTATGCAATTTAACCCCCATGCCCGCAAAATCGCTGCAATTCCCCAACTGAATCAATTTTTACTCGGAGAGGATTGCCTACCATGTCGGCAGAACAATAAACAAGCCAAGCACTGGCTTTCCCTACACTGGAGGATGAACGTGCAGACCATCACCACAGATATTGCAGTTATTGGCGCCGGTGGCGCTGGACTGCGCACCGCCATTGCGGCCGCTGAGGCGGATCCGTCTCTCAATATTGCCCTGGTGTCCAAGGTCTACCCGATGCGCTCACACACTGTGGCTGCAGAGGGTGGCTCGGCTGCCGTCATCAAGGATGAAGACAGCCTAGACAACCATTTTAATGACACCGTTAGCGGCGGTGACTGGCTATGCGAGCAGGACGTTGTGGACTACTTCGTCAAGCACTGCACCGAAGAGATGATCCAATTAGAGCAATGGGGTTGCCCTTGGAGCCGTAAAGACGATGGCAGCATCAATGTTCGCCGTTTTGGCGGCATGAAAGTCGAGCGTACATGGTTTGCCGCCGATAAAACCGGCTTCCATATGCTTCACACCTTGTTCCAAACCTCGATTAAATACCCACAAATTCAGCGTTTAGATGAATACTTCGTGGTCGACTTAATCGTGGATAATGGCCAGATCCAAGGCCTCATTGCCCTGCATATGGCAGAAGGTGAACTGGTCTGCATTAAAGCCAAATCTGTGGTGCTCGCCACCGGCGGTGCTGGCCGGGTGTACAGCTGTAACACCAATGGTGGCATCGTTACCGGTGATGGCATGGCGATGGCTTATCGCCATGGTATTCCATTACGTGATATGGAGTTTGTGCAGTATCACCCCACAGGCTTGCCCGGCACTGGCATCTTGATGACCGAAGGCTGTCGCGGTGAAGGGGGGATTATTGTCAACAAAAATGGTTATCGCTATTTGCAAGATTATGGCCTTGGCCCAGAGACACCCGTGGGCGAGCCAAAAAACAAATATATGGAGTTGGGGCCGCGCGATAAAGTCTCACAAGCCTTTTGGCACGAGCAACAAAAAGGGAACACCATCAAGCATCCATTAGGTGATGTGGTGCACCTTGATTTGCGCCACTTAGGTGAAGACTTCTTACAAGAGCGGTTGCCGTTTATTTGTGAATTAGCCAAAGCGTACGTCAACGTCGATCCGGCCAAAGAGCCAATCCCAATTCGTCCGACCGTCCACTACACCATGGGGGGCATAGAAACCAATGCCCAGACCGAAACCCGCGTAAAAGGACTCTTTGCGGTGGGCGAATGCTCCTCCGTCGGCCTACACGGAGCCAATCGCTTAGGATCGAATTCACTGGCTGAGCTGGCCGTATTTGGTCGACTCGCCGGAGAAGGTGCCGCACAACGTACGCGTGAGTTTACGGGGTGGAATCAAGCGGCGATCGATGCCCAGATCCAAGACGTTAAAGCACGCATTGATAAGCTCTTGAGCCATCAAGGCGAAGAAAACTGGGCAGATATTCGCAAAGAGCTGGGGGACGCCATGGAATCCGGCTGTGGTATTTATCGTCGCGAAGATCTAATGCAAGCCACGATTGATAAAATCGCCGAACTGAAAGCTCGCTATCAACAGATCAGCATCCAAGATCAAGGCAGTGTGTTTAACACCGACTTGTTGTATGCCATCGAAGTAGGTTACGGGCTCGAAGTGGCCGAAGCCATGGCGCATTCTGCCATTCAGCGACGCGAGTCTCGTGGCGCCCATCAACGCCTTGATGATGGCTGCACAACCCGTGATGATGACAACTACCTCAAGCACACCTTGGCATTTTACCAACCCGAGGGTGGCCCACGGATTGATTACAGTGACGTGAAGATCACCAAGTCTCAACCGAAAGACCGCTTGTATGGTGATGCTGCGGAGCAGGCTCAAGCGGCCAGTGAGGGACAACAAGAGGAGCAAGCACAATGACGCAAGCTACCTATAGAGTTTCTATCCTTCGCTACGATCCTGCAAAAGATGATGCACCTTACGCGCAGGAGTTTGTCGTCCCCGGAGACGACACCTTCTCTGTGCTTGATGCGCTGGGCTATATCAAAGACAACCTCGACAAGTCATTGGCTTATCGCTGGTCATGTCGCATGGCCATTTGCGGCTCGTGCGGCATGATGGTCAATGGCGTGCCTAAACTCGCGTGTAAGGCTTTTTTACGCGATTACCCTAACGGCGTACTGATTGAGCCGCTAGCAAACTTTGCGATCGAAAAAGATTTGATTGTCGACATGACGCCATTTATTGAGCGCTTGGAAGCGATCAAACCTTATATTCTCGGCAACGACCGTCGTCCTGAAGACGGCCCTAACACACAAACCCCTGAGCAGATGGCGCGCTATAAGCAATTTGCCGCCTGCATTAACTGTGGTTTATGTTACGCCGCTTGCCCGCAGTTTGGTCTCAACCCAGACTTCCTCGGCCCAGCCGCACTGACCCTCGCCCATCGCTATAACCTCGATAGCCGAGATGGGGGACAACATGAGCGTATGCCACTGATAAACAGCGATAACGGGGCATGGGGATGTACCTTTGTGGGCTACTGCTCAAAAGTCTGCCCGAAAGGTGTCGATCCGGCGGGCGCGGTCAACCAAGGCAAGGTTGCCTCTACCCAAGATATGGTGATCGCCATGTTTAATCCCAATAAAGAAGGCAAGGAGATAACAGGATGAGTAACCGTAAACCTTATGTGCGGCCCATGCCTCGTACTTGGTGGCTGCATCATCCGTTTTATCGCTTTTATATGGTCCGCGAGGCCACGGTACTGCCTTTGGTCTTTTTCACACTGAGCCTCACTGCGGGTTTGATTTGTCTCGTACAAGGCCCTCAAGCGTGGCAAAGCTGGCTGGATTATATGGCCCACCCTGTGGTGATCCTATTAAACGTGGTCGCTCTAGCGGCAAGCCTGTTTCATGCCACGACATTTTTTAGCATGATGCCGCAAGTGATGCCGATTCGTATCAAAGGAAAATTGCTCGACGGCAAGTGGGTGATTGGGGCGCAATGGGGAGCCGTTGCGGTGATTTCGTTACTGGCCTTGGTGCTCATTTAGGAGGCGTTATGATTGATTTAAAACCTAAGCGCTCCGACGAGCCGGTATGGTGGAGCTTGTTTGGTGCAGGCGGTACATGGTTTGCCATGTTCACACCAATTACTGTCTTGATTTTGGGTGTTTTGATCCCACTTGGGATCATCGACCCATCCGCCCTAAGTTACGAACGTGTGATGATGTTCGCAGAGCACTGGTTAGGTAAGTTGCTGATCTTGGCGACCCTTGCCTTACCGATGTGGCATGCCATGCACCGCATCCATCATGGTTTACATGATCTTAAACTGCACGTGGGGCTGGCAGGGAAAGTGGTTTGCTATGCCATCGCCTTTGCCGTCAGCGTCGCTGCCGCGCTACTCGTCCTTGTCGTATAGCGCCTAAGCATACAAAAAAGCCCTGAGCCATTTCGGTCAGGGCTTTTTTATCGGACATTCGCAATGCCAGTTATTTTACGCGGCTCACGTACTCACCCGAGCGCGTATCCACTTTGATGACTTCACCGATTTGAATAAACAAAGGCACACGAACAACGGCCCCTGTGATCAGTGTCGCGGGTTTACCGCCAGTACCTTGGGTATCCCCTTTTAGGCCCGGATCGGTTTCAGTCACTTCAAGTTCGACGAAGTTAGGTGGGGTAACCACGATTGGGTCACCATTCCACAACGTGAGTGTACAGGTGTTGTTTTCAACTAACCATTTGACGTTATCACCCACTGCACTCTCGTTGGCAGCGATTTGCTCAAAGGTTTCGTTGTTCATGAAGTGATAGAACTCACCATCTGTGTAGAGGTAGTCCATTTCCACATCGATCACATCGGCAGCTTCAACGCTGTCACCTGATTTGAATGTTTTCTCTAGAACCTTACCGGAAATCAGCTTACGGATTTTAACCCGGTTGAAGGCTTGGCCTTTACCCGGCTTCACGAACTCATTTTCGGTAATGACACACGGCTCGTTATCGAGCATAATTTTCAATCCGCCGCGGAATTCATTGGTGCTGAAAGACGCCATCTTGATCCTCTTAACATCTTCGAGTTTTCACAAATGTCGCACATCATAACCCGAATCCAGCCTGCTGTTGAGCGAAACTGGATCAAAGAACTCGCAGAGGGGATCACAGATCCCAAGGAACTGCTGCAACTGCTTGAAATTTCACCATCCGACTGGGAGGCAGGATTTAGTGCTCGTCGCCTTTTTGCCCAACGTGTGCCACGCAGTTTTGTGGCTAGGATGGAAAAAGGAAACCCTGATGATCCACTGCTAAAGCAAGTCCTCCCTATTGCCGACGAGTTTAATGACGTTGACGGGTTCAGCGCTGACCCACTGGAAGAGCAAGACAATGCGATTCCTGGGTTGTTACACAAGTACCACAACCGTGTCTTACTGATCGTTAAAGGAGGCTGTGCAATCAATTGCCGTTATTGCTTCCGCCGCCATTTCCCTTATCAAGACAACAAAGGCAGTAAACGCGTATGGCAAGGGGCGCTGGACTATATCGCCGCCCATCAAGAGATTGATGAAGTGATTTTATCCGGTGGTGACCCGCTGATGGCCAAAGATGAGGAGCTCGATTGGCTCATCAGCGCCATAGAAGGCATAACGCATGTTAAGCGACTCCGCATTCATTCACGGCTACCTGTGGTGATCCCCGCTCGTGTCACCTCTGCGTTTACCGAGCGCTTATCACGCTCACGTTTACAAGTGGTGCTCGTCACCCACATCAACCACGCCAATGAGATTAATGCAGAATTAACCCACAAACTCCACATGCTGCGACAAGCAGGCATCACGCTACTTAATCAAAGCGTGCTTCTCAAAGGCGTGAATGACAGTGCGGATGCGTTGGTGGCACTGAGCCAACGGCTGTTTGAGGCTGGCGTTTTGCCTTACTACCTGCATGTATTGGATAAAGTCCAAGGCGCCGCTCACTTTTTAGTCTCAGACGATAAAGCGCGCGCCTTAATGCAAGACATTATCGGCCAGCTTTCCGGCTATTTGGTCCCCCGACTGACCCGAGAGATTGGCGGGCGAGCGAGTAAAACCCCGCTTGATCTGCATTTAGAGTGAATAATCAGTGACTTAATTAATATAAGCTGTTGATTTATTTTTGCTTCCATGGCTTATTAGAGAGAAAGCTCACCACAAGGATGTGTTATGTCTCTGATTATTCGTCAATACCACGCCGACGACATTCCGGCGATACGCGATATCTATGCGCAACCCAAGGCGCAAGCAGGCACCTTACAATTGCCGATGCCAAGCCTCGCCATGTGGGAAAAACGGCTTAATAACGTGCCAGATGGCGTATACCCATTGGTTGCCGAGCTGGAAGGTAAAGTGGTCGGTAATCTCGGCTTCGTCATTGCCGCGAATCCTCGCCGTCGCCACGTTGCAGATATTGGCATGGGCGTTCATGATGCCTATCAAGGCCGCGGCATAGGCAGTGCGCTCATGGAAAAAGCGATCGATTTAGCCGAAAACTGGCTGAACGTATCACGGATAGAGCTAACCGTTTATACGGATAACCCGGCTGCGATCCACCTCTATCAAAAATTTGGCTTTGAAATTGAAGGCACCGCCAAACAGTTTGCGTTCCGCAATGGCGAGTTTGTCGATGCCCACTACATGGCGCGCACCCGCTAATCAAGCCACTCGGGGAAACAATCCGGTTTGGCGTAGCTAAGCCGACCAATGCGTGCGGTACGGTGGTAGCTATCTAAACCGCTAACCGCAACGCTGCCTGCTTGTTCAATATCTACGTAGCCATCATCTTTGACACACGATTCTGGCACATGAACTTCGCTGATTTCTCCGATCAGTAAATGTGTACCATTAATTGCCAGCGTATGCTCTTCTCTCAACACTAATCCCAAGCGCACCGCAGCTTCTTGCACGTAAGGGGCATTGAAGCGCTCTCGCCATAATGGCGTCAGACCCACTTGATCAAATTCTGAGACGTCGTGAGGATAGCGTGCAGATGTTTGATGCGCGGCAGTGAGCATCGCCTCACTCACATGGTTGAGTGTATACACACCTAACTGACGAATGTTTTCAAGAGAGTCCCGCACCACGGTATCAGGTCGGATAATCACTCCCATTAACGCCGGATTCGCGCCCAAGTGGAAAGCAGAGCTAACCATACACAAGTTCGTTTGTCGTTCAGCGTCGCAGGTACCCAATAAGTTTGCTGACTTAAAGCCTGACAAACTATTGATAAAGGCTGCGCGATAACGCTTTTCCATGCTCATGATGTCATCATGGCCGAACACACTCAAAGACATAACCTTCCTTATTTCAGTTGGCACTGTTGGCAACGCGCCTGCCCGGTTAATAATGCAGAGATCCGATACCGGTGGCGGGCAAAAAACAAATAAGCTTTGTCCGCAAACCAAGCGATCACGGGCCAGCGTAACCAACTCACCCAATACCCCTTGCCTACCGCGTGCCATGCAGCATAGGTTGCGTCTAAACCATACACCATCTGTCCTTGACTATCTTTGGCGTGCAAAATGCGATTAGCGGCTTTGGGATCCACATCGGGGAAACGTGCTGCAAAATCGGGATGATGGATATCTTCCAGTATGAGCTGTTGGTTTTTATCCCAACGTGACAGCTTGCGCATTTCCTTGACGCATAACGGGCACAAACTGTCATAAAATAGCGTCACCATAAACGTCCCTCCTAATCTCGTTTTAATACGCATAACGACATCGGTACGATCAGGTGTTTACGCCTATCCAGCATGGATAAAACCCACGTCAGCCAGTTCTCAGCATAGCGATCCAAGCCTTATACGGCCTATTAGGTAGTCAGAAATGTGGAAAAGTGTCGGTTGGTGTCTGTGTGATGAGCATTTGCAGCGAGACGCATAGGGCTGATACACCCTCAAGATACAAAAAAGCCCCGACCGTGAGGTCAGGGCTTGGTGTTTCTGCTAATTAAAGTCTTACATTTAGCAGCTTTAATTAGGTTATCTTATTTGATGCGATGAGGATGTTGAATCGAGACGCGCAGGGCTGATGCACTCTCAAGATACAAAAAAGCCCAGACCATAAGGTCAGGGCTTGGTGTTTTCTCATCAAAGTCTTACGCATATCCGCTTTGATGCTTAAATTGTGTCTGTGTGACGGGAGTTTTGAAGCGAGACGCGCAGTGTACGTCAGTACATGAGCATCGTAGCTATCAAAAATCGCAAGCAACAGTCACAATTTATAATCAAAGCCTGGCGATGTCCTACTCTCACATGGGGAGACCCCACACTACCATCGGCGCTGCTTCGTTTCACTACTGAGTTCGGCATGGAGTCAGGTGGGTCCAAAGCGCTATGGTCGCCAAGCAAAATTTTGTCTGGAACAAAATTTAACGCACTTCAGTGCGGCCCGTCAGGGTCAAATACAAGGATGTATTTGATAAATTCGTTCCTAAATCTAGAAAGCTGTTTGTTCTCGCCACAATCAACTGGCTTATTTTAAGTCCAACCCAAAACCTCTTGGGTGTTGTATGGTTAAGCCTCACGGGCAATTAGTACAGGTTAGCTCAACGCCTCACAGCGCTTACACACCCTGCCTATCAACGTCGTCGTCTACGACAACCCTTTAGAGAGCTCGAAGCTCTAGGGATGACTCATCTCGGGGCCAGC
>NZ_MUFK01000105.1:0-1147 GCF_001996085.1 Salinivibrio sp. PR5 | reverse complement strand
TAGTATTCGTCCGAGGCGCTACCTAAATAGCTTTCGGGGAGAACCAGCTATCTCCGAGTTTGATTGGCCTTTCACCCCTAGCCACAGGTCATCTCCTAACTTTTCAACGTTAGTGAGTTCGGTCCTCCAGTTGATGTTACTCAACCTTCAACCTGCCCATGGCTAGATCACTCGGTTTCGGGTCTAATGCTAGCAACTCGACGCCCAGTTAAGACTCGGTTTCCCTACGGCTCCCCTATGCGGTTAACCTTGCTACTAACATTAAGTCGCTGACCCATTATACAAAAGGTACGCGGTCACCCCACAAAGGAGGCTCCCACTGCTTGTACGTAGACGGTTTCAGGTTCTATTTCACTCCCCTCACAGGGGTTCTTTTCGCCTTTCCCTCACGGTACTGGTTCACTATCGGTCAGTCAGGAGTATTTAGCCTTGGAGGATGGTCCCCCCATGTTCAGACAAGATATCACGTGTCCCGTCCTACTCGNACCTGCTTATGCAGGTGGGTTTCCCCATTCGGAAATCCCAGACTCAAATGGCTTTTACTGCCTTATCTGGGCTTATCGCAAGTTAATACGTCCTTCATCGCCTCTGACTGCCAAGGCATCCACCGTCTACGCTTAATCACTTAACCATACAACCCCAAGAGGTTTTATTTACGGCGAGATTGTCTAAAAAAGAAATCTTCGTCGCAAAACCACTGAGTGTTGAATCATCAACTAATTAAGGTTTTGTTTTTGCCGGACTCAAAATAGAGACTTTGCTTATCAAATAAAACAAAGCCCAAGCACACTTGATTGTGTGAGTGACATTACATGTCACTGATTGAGAACTTTACTGTCATTCTTTAAGAATGACTTGTCAGCTTTCCAGATTGTTAAAGAGCATCTCTTTTCAGAGTAACGCTAAAAGCGTTAACCAATGGCTTGCCATTAGTTAGCGCTTTTCAATATGACCGTGCAATCTGTGTGAACACTCGCAAGAATAGCGTCAGTAAGGAGGTGATCCAGCCCCAGGTTCCCCTAGGGCTACCTTGTTACGACTTCACCCCAGTCATGAACCACACCGTGGTAAACGCCCTCCCGAAGGTTAAGCTATCTACTTCTGGTGCAGCCCACTCCCATGGTGTGACGGGCGGTGTGTACAAGGC